>JANNPR010000290.1:0-2869 GCA_031400345.1 Planctomycetota bacterium
AGGAAATAGTCGGCTTTACCGGCATGCGGCGTAAGAGTGGTCAGTGGTCAGTGGTCAGGGTTCAGTGGTCAGTGGTCAGGCGGGGGGAAATACATCGGACTGATCGGTCGGATCGGTCCGATTGCGTATATCGGAATCAAAGGTCGGCTACGCAAAGATTCCCCCGAAACTTGCCGCTTGCCCCCCTGAACCCCGAAACCAATCCCGAACCCTTAACACTGACCGCTGCCCACTGCCCACTAACCGCTGACCACTGACCACTGACCACTGACCACTGACCACTGACCACTGCACCCCGACCTCTCACTCAGGCATTGGCCAGTTCCAGCCGGCGGTGAAGCCTCCGTCAACGTACAGGGTTTGACCCGTGATAAAGCTGGCGGCCGGCGAGGCCAAAAAGATTGCCGATCCCACCAAATCATCGGGTTGACCTAATCGGCGAAGAGGAGTATTTGTCATTCCCCAGCCTTGCATCGTTTCGTCCGCCCACAGCTTTCGTGTCAGGTCGGTAAGAATGAAACCCGGTGCGATGGCGTTGACTCGTACTCCGCGTGGTCCCCATTCCAGGGCAAGTGCCTTGGTCATTTGCACGATTCCGGCTTTGCTTACTGCGTAAGGCAAAACGTTCTTTAACGGCCGGTCTGAGTTAATGGAGGCGATGTTGATCTGGCACCCTGCGCCGCGTTCGAGCATCACTCGGCCAACCTCCTGTGACATTAGGAACGCGCCTTTGAGATTAATGTCGATGATGAAGTCATAGTCCTCTTCGGTCAGGCTTTCCGCCGGCTTGCGTCGGTTGACTCCTGCTACGTTAATAAGCGTATCGATTCGTCCCCATTGTTCAGCAACTTCCTTCACTCGACGAGAAATGGCTTGGGGATCGGCGACGTCACAGACACACGGATAAATGGTGCCGCCCTGCAACTGCACATCGGCAGCGAGTTCCTCGAGCGTTGCGGCGTCCCGTCCGGTGGCGATAACGGAGGCTCCCCGCGCGGCGAATCCTCGGGCGATGGCTTGCCCAATCCCACGACTACCACCTGAGACAACAACGATTTGTCCTGTAACTTCAAATAAGGTATCCGGCATAGAGAACTCGCAGCAAAAAGTAGATCGGAAACGCCATGAGATGCAGAATAAAGGTGGCACACCTCGCGATCCAGAACAAGGGTGGCACGAAAAGCGTAGGGTGGGACCAGATCGCGCAGCGAGCGCCGGCCCACCAACGTGACCACAGTGCGGTTGGTGGGCCGGCGCTCCGCTTGTCCCACCCTACGACGATTTGTGACAATCCACCAAGATCCACCGGCCACGCCGTCTCGAACAAACCACGCCCATCGACACTCGTTCCTCGCGTCTTAGGGCGTGCCATCCAGGGCTATGCCACCCCATCTATTTACCGGTCAAGAACTCGCGCCAAACCTCTACCTTTCAGCTATGATTGAGCAGGCCTTTGTAAGCCGACCGTACCAGCGGTTATGCCGGATTTGTCGGTGAACCGCACCATCCCAATCCTTCCCACCATCCCACCTGGAATGCCATGAAAGACGCCCGTCGCCTACAAGGTATTTTTTGTCCAAACATTGTGCCGTTGGACGCTAATTTAGATATCAACGAACCTGAATTGCGCCGTTACGTCGATTGGTTGATCGAGCGTGGCGTGCACGGCCTTTATCCCAACGGTTCGACGGGCGAGTTCACTCGATTTACGGCCGAAGAGCGGCGGCGAACCATCGAAATCATTGCCGATCAAACTCGCGGTCGTGTGCCCATCTTGGCGGGTGCGGCGGAAGCCAACGTTCGTGAAACCATCAAAGCCTGCGAGCACTACCACGAACTAGGTGTTCGCGCGGTCGCAATCGTTTCGCCATTCTATTACAAGCTGACTCCAGCGGGCGTGTACGCCTATTTCAAAGAGATTGCCACAAACTCGCCGGTCGACGTGACGTTGTACAACATTCCGATGTTTGCCTCGCCCATCGATGTCCCGACCGTTCAGCGTCTGGCCGAGGAATGCGAAAAGATCGTGGCCATTAAGGACTCCTCGGGTGATCTGCCCAATATGATGCGTTTAATTACAGCTGTGCGACCCATTCGCCCGGAATTCAGTTTCTTCACCGGTTGGGACGCCGCTCTGATGCCGATGCTGCTCATTGGTTGCGATGGCGGGACCAATGCGACGAGCGGAATTGTACCCGAGATAACCCGCAAGCTTTATGATCTGACGATTGCCCGGAAACTCGATGAAGCCTGTGACCTACAGTATCGATTGTTGACTCTATTCGACGCAGCGCTTTACTCCGCCGAGTTCCCTGAAGGCTTCCGTGCGGCCCTTCGCATCCGCGGCTTCAACACGGGTAAAGGACGGCAGCCGCAATCCGACGTTCAGGAACTCGCCCTTCAGAAACTTAGTGATCAACTGCAATGCCTATTGGCAGCCGAAGGGTTCGCCAACGAACCGCTCAGCGGCTGCGCTCGTCCGGGGCCGGTGGACCAAGAGGAGGTCGCCCGAATTGTCAAGAGTGTGGTTGGGGAACTCCAAAAGCTCGGTTTAGGGTAAAGCGTTCGTAGTAGGCACACGGGAGTGTGCCAGCTACAGCTCAGCATCCAGCTCGAAATACTCATCTCGGTGCCGAAAGCATGCTAGATGAAACTAGTGCCGGCCAATTGCGGTCCGAGATGCTGCGTAAAGTAAGTGTCACCCTGGCCTGCGCAGTTTGGTCATGTCAATAGAAATTGCATTTATCGTATTTTTGTTCCTCGACAGAATTGCGACAGCGTTGTGCTTGTAAGCAGGATGGACGTTCCTGTATTCGGGGCGAAGCCCCAGCAGATCATCCAGCCCAGTGCAAGATCGCGGCGTCAGCCG
>JANNPR010000523.1:0-6866 GCA_031400345.1 Planctomycetota bacterium
GACACCGCTGATGTCTACGCGAAAGGCATACGATACACGTATCGAGTCTAAACTCCAAAGGCGCGAAAGTTGCATACGAACCTGCACATGACCCTCGGAGGGATGTGATCAAGATCTAAAACTGCGACCCAGAGTCCGCGTCCGACAAACGAAAATCTGGAAAATTGTCCAAGTTGCTTGCACCGTGAGCGTCAGAATTGACGGTAATGGATAGCTCAACCAGACCGATTTTACTATTAACTGTTTCCATTTGTTTTAATGCAGTGTCGAAGTGAAGAGGCATTGAGATGTTAGGTTTGGTTCCTGAAAATACATTCCCACCCAAAGGCCATCGCGCGTGGATTGTCAGTCGCGTCGTGGCGCTCGCTTTGATTCATTTGGCTGGTTTCACGGCGGTGTACGCGGTAGCATACGCGTTGCGATTCGACTTTGCGATTCCTTCGCATATGCAGAGTCTTTATACGGCCTCCTTGCTCTGGGTGGTAGGATTGAAATTAATCCTTTTCTACCTTACCGGTAACTTCTTCGGCTGGTGGCGTTATGTGACTTTTGCGGATCTAGCGGCGTTGCTTCGAGCTTCGACCATTTCTTTACTCTCCATTGCTGCGATCGATTATTTCTTGCCTGACGATCGGTTTCCTCAAATTCCCCGTTCAATTTTGTTGTTGGACTGGGGTATGACAATTCTCCTCTTCGGTGGACTTCGATCCTGTGTCCGCTTTTCCAGAGAACACTTTTTGCCAGCAGTCCGACGAGTTCGCCACCCCAAGGCAATTTTTGTCGGGGCCGATGAATTCAGCGTCGTAATGGCCAACCGCATTCACTCGGATGTTGAATTAGCCTACAAAATTATTGGTTTTGTTGATTCGGATGTACGCAAGACCGGATCGCGTCTGGGCGGGCTGAAAGTGCTGGGTACTTTAGATGAAGTTGGACAGATCGCGGCTGACTATACGACCAAGCATATTTTGGTTGTATCTGGTTCCTTGTCTGGTGCAGTAATGCGTAAGCTCATGCAAGCATGTGTGGCGGCCGAATTGACGGTCAAAGTCCTACCCGCGTTGGGAGAAATTCTGCATAGCAATCAACACGTGTACGTTCGTGATGTGGATATCAATGACCTTTTGCGGCGGGATCCTGTGCAATTAGATACTAAGGCGCTGGCCGAATTATTTACGAACAAAACGGTGATGGTAACCGGAGCCGGAGGGAGCATTGGTTCGGAGATTTGTCGGCAATTGTTGAAATTTCAACCTGAAGCTTTGGTTCTCGTGGAACGAGCCGAAAACAGTTTGTTTAACATTGAACGCGAGCTGATTGCTCTGAAGACTCCCGCCTCCTTGCATCCTTGTATCGCCGACATCTTGGACCGCGAGCGGATGGAGCAATTATTTTCCACCTATCGCCCCGAGGTGATTTTTCACGCGGCCGCGCACAAACATGTGCCTATGATGGAAATGAATGTGGGAGAAGCGGTTAAGAACAACGTGCTGGGTACCAAACAGCTGGCGGATTTGGCACATGCCTACGGTGTCGAGCGCTTTGTCTTGATTTCCACCGATAAGGCAGTAAACCCTAGTAGCGTTATGGGCGTCTCTAAGCAGCTCGCCGAACGTTACGTGCATGCGATGTCACAGGAGTCACCCACTCGCTTCGTCGCCGTTCGGTTTGGCAACGTGCTAGGTTCGGCGGGTAGCGTGGTGCCTATTTTCCAAGAACAGATCCGACGCGGAGGTCCGATCACGATCACCGACGAACGGATGACTCGATATTTCATGACTATTCCGGAAGCATCGCAGCTGGTATTGCAGGCGGCGACAATGGGACGTGGAGGAGAGATTTTCGTCCTCGACATGGGTGAACCTGTTCGGATCGTGGATTTGGCTCGTGATTTAATCCGTCTATCCGGTCTTTCAAGTGATGCTATCGAAATCGCGTTCACGGGTGTGCGACCGGGCGAAAAGCTTTACGAAGAGCTATATTTCGAGGACGAAGAAACCCTACCTACGACACATTCAAAACTTCGCGCAGTGTATCATCGTCCCTATACTAAGGACGAGGTTTGCCAGGTCCTGACGGAGCTAATGGCGTCAACGAATGGAACAGAAGAATCCATCCGTAGACTTCTCTGTGAAGTGGTTCCCGAATATCGCCCACCTAAGCGAGTTTCTTGCGAATCTGAAATTCAGGCGGTCGGTATTCAGGCGGCGACGCCGGAATAGCTATGAAGCGCCAGATCTGCAATTGCTGCAAAGGGAACGACAAGTTCGAATTGATGGCCATTTGAATGGTTCGCCATTTGCCCGAATTCAGACGGTCCGATTCTTTTACACCAACCGTCCATTCCACCAGCGATATTAGTGGTGAGAAAACATTGACAAGGCGGTTGGCATCGGCTTTTTTGAGCCGAGCTGGTTGGAGCATTGTGGCTGCCGTACTGGCCCGGGCCACGCCCCTGTTTGCCATCATTCTTGTGGCGCGCACCCTTGGTAAGGAATCTGTGGGAATCATTTCCATGGTGCAAACTACGGCCATGATGGGGGGTGGCTTTGTGGGTGTCGGATTAGGAATGTCAATCTCGCGCATTCTTGCCGAGCAAGGCAACCACCATCCCTCTAGGTCGCACGCTGCCATTTTGCTGCATTCCGTTACTGCATTGGCTGCGCTACTTACCGCCGCAGTGCCGTTGGCGATTGGCGCCCGATATTTTGCTCGTTCGTTCTTCGATAATCCGTCCGTCGCACCATTTCTCATCTATGCGGTGCCTCTTTTGGTATTGCTTGGGTACCAGCAATACCAATCGGGGATACTCGCTGGCCTAGGCGCATTCCGGCCTGCCGCTGTTGCCAATGGAATTACAGTCGTCTTTTCGTGGCCGATGATTGTGTATGCGGTGAGCTACCGGAACCTAACCATCGTTTTGTGGTCCATGATTTGCTCCGCAGTACTCGCCTGTTTGATATCGCATCGCATGATTCATGTGCATTGCAATGCAAACGGCATGCGGACCACATGGCGGGAGGCTTGGTCGCATCGTTCGTTGCTTTGGACCATTGGTTTTCCGTGTTTGCTATTGAATATGGTACAACCTCCCGTCGATTGGTTGAGCTTCCAGCTGCTGCTAAAGCACCCATCCGGTATTGCGGAAGTAGGCGTTTACACTGCGGCCAACTACTGGTGCATGCTTGTCTTGTTCCTTCCTTTGAACCTGTCGTCGGCGGTATTGACGATGGCCTCCGCGACCCGCTTCCATACCGACGCCGCTTCCCGAAAAACAATGCTTTTGTTGAGCTTCGGTGTTAGCACTGTCACGGGAATCGTGTTTTGTGGTCTGTTGTGTCTATTCAGTCCATTCATCATGTCGTCCTATGGTCCGGATTTTAGGGATCGATGGCAGGTGCTTGCATTGCTGCTGGTGGCTGGTGTCTTCTTGGGGATACAGATCACGGCGGAACGCATCCAAGTCGCCTTCGACGGCATCTGGACAGGATTTGTCCTTAAGGTTCTGGTGGGGGTCGCATATCTAGTGGGAGTTGTTTTGTTACTGAACTTCGGCGCCGACGGAATGGCACTATCGCGAATGCTCTGCGCCATAATTGCTGCGGCTGGCAGTGTGATGGTGCTGGCGTGGCGCATTCGCCGATTAACAGGACCGGGCTTGCCAATCGTGAGCTCGAATGACGCTTGTAAGGATCAAGCCGATCGTGCGACGGCGCCCACTAACTTGGCAATTGTAAACGCAAACGAAGGTGCTTAGCCTGCCGGAAGTGTAGCTATAATGGTGCCTCAGGCTGGCCTCAATACCTCGTTGTCGTCGTGTGCAACTTACGGGGAGCGTACTAAATGACAGGCTTTTTGCAGCGGAGTGACGCGATGTTTTCGGGTAAAACCCTGTTGATAACCGGTGGTACGGGGTCCTTCGGTAACGCAGTACTGCGGAGATTTTTGGAGACCAATATCGCCCAGATTCGCATCCTCAGTCGCGACGAGAAAAAACAGGATGAGATGCGCCATCAGTACCGGAGCGAGAAGCTCAAGTTCTACATCGGCGATGTGCGAATTCCCGATGGATTGTGCGATGCCATGGAGGGTGCCGATTATGTTTTCCACGCTGCCGCGCTAAAGCAAGTGCCTTCATGCGAATTCTATCCAATGGAAGCGGTTCGTACCAACATTGTCGGTACCGACAATGTACTTACCGCGGCGATTCGCAGTGGCGTACGAAACGTGGTCGTACTCAGTACCGACAAAGCAGCCTATCCCGTCAACGCCATGGGGATGTCGAAGGGGTTAATGGAAAAGGTGGCGATTGCTAGGTCCCCAGTGGCCGCGGCTAAAGGATGCACGTTTTGTGTAACTCGTTACGGCAACGTAATGGCTTCCAGAGGTTCAGTGATACCGTTGTTCGTGGATCAGATTCGCAAACAGCTGCCTCTAACGGTAACTGACCCGTCGATGACTCGATTTATGATGTCACTCGACGACGCGGTGGATCTAGTGTTGTATGCATTTGAGAACGCCCAGCCTGGCGATTTGTTTGTGCAGAAAGCCGCTGCGGCGACAATCCATACATTGGCGCACGCGATCAAACGTGTGTTCTCGGCAGATAATCCCGTTCGAGTGATCGGTACTCGTCATGGCGAAAAGCTCTACGAGACACTGCTCACCCGCGAAGAGATGATTCGAGCGGTTGACCTAGGTAGCTACTTCCGCGTGCCCGCCGATGTGCGAGATTTAAACTACGCACAGTATTTCTCGGAGGGTGAAAGTCGTTTGGCGGATGTGCAAGATTATCACTCGCATAACGTGACTCGATTGGACGTTGAGGATCTAATCGATGCGCTGTTAAAGCTCCCATACATCCAAGACGAACTAGCTAACGAACCGTCACTGCGATCGGTATCCGAAGACGGTCGATGGAAGAGGTCTTCGGAAGCCGCGCCGGTTCCATCCCTGTTGGCCAATCCTGTGAGCGATCGGCCACGATAATAGGTTTAGTCGTGTTCGGATCATGGGGATCGAACGTCTAGCTCGAAAGAAAACCAGACAGCCTATTTGTATGAAGAAAGTTCTCGTCACCGGCGCTAAGGGGTTCATGGGCCGTAATCTCGCCGCCCACATGCAGAGCCGTCCGGACGTGCGATTAATCGAATACGATTTGGGAAACTCGGAGGCGGAACTGCGTCGCTGGTGTCGCGAAGCGGACGTCGTTATCCATTTGGCAGGTGTCAATCGGCCAACAAATTTGGAAGAGTTCGAAACGGGCAACGCAGGGTTCACGGGCTTGCTGTGTGATATCCTGCGCGAGAGCGACTGCCAACCGCAAGTCATCGTAAGTTCGTCAATACAGGCCGAACTCGACAATCCTTACGGAACGAGTAAGCGTCACGCCGAAGAATCTCTGCAAAGGCTGGCCGAGGAAACAGGCATTTCGGTATCGATTTTTCGGCTGAAAAATGTGTACGGAAAATGGTGCCGGCCGAACTACAACTCGGTAGTTGCCACCTATTGTCACAACATTGCACATGATCTGCCCATTCAGATCAACGATCCAAGCCGTCAGTTGGAGCTTGTCCATGTCGACGATGTTATAGGAGCGTTCCTGAAGCAGGTCGATGAACCGCGGCGGCACGTTGGTGTTTACGTAACGCCCGACCCCATCCCTGCATATTCGCTGACGCTCAGCGATCTAGCTGGACGCATCCAATTCTTTAGCGAGATGCAACGATCGTTGCGAGTGCCTGATTTGTCGCTGCGATTTAACCAACAACTGTACGCCACGTATCTGTCCTACGTCGATCCTTCCAAGTGGGAGTACGGACTCGATATCAAGCGAGATCCGCGGGGCAATTTGGCCGAGTTCATTAAGTCCCCATTTTTCGGTCAGATATTCATATCCCGCACGCTACCTGGCATAACTCGCGGAAATCACTACCACCACACCAAGACCGAGAAATTTTTGGTCATTGCCGGCCACGGACTCATACGATTCCGGCACATTGAAGGAAAAGAAGTGCTGGAATATCGCGTTCGCGGCGAGGATTACCGCGTACTGGAAATTCCGCCCGGGTACTCGCATTCGATTACGAATGTGGGCACCACAGAGATGATTACTTTATTTTGGGCAAGTGAAACTTTCGATCCAGATCGGCCTGATACCTATTTCCTCCCTGTCGATAATCGAGCAACATCGTGAAAGTCGCCACCATTGTCGGCACTCGCCCGGAAATTATCCGTCTTTCACGGGTGATGGCTGCGCTGGATGAACACGTCACCCACGTGACTATCCATACGGGACAGAATTACGACTACGAATTGAATCAGATATTCTACGATGACTTGGAAATTCGGAAGCCAAACTACTTTCTGAACGCGGCTGGCTCGAACGCGGCCGAAACAATTGGTTTGGTAATTGCGAAAGTGGACGGATTATTACGGGAAGTCAAGCCTGATGCCGTTCTGATTCTCGGCGACACCAATTCCTGTTTGGCGGCGATTCCCGCCAAGCGACAAAAGATACCCGTGTTTCACATGGAGGCCGGAAATCGTTGTTTCGATGAACGGGTGCCAGAAGAGATTAATCGCAAAATCATCGATCACATATCTGACATCAATATGCCCTATAGCAGCATTGCCAGAGAATACCTACTGCAAGAGGGCCTCCCACCCGACCGCGTGATTAAGACGGGGAGCCCCATGTATGAGGTACTGCATTACTACTTACCAAAAATCGAACGCAGCGACGTCCTTTCGCGGTTGAATTTGAAGCCGCGGGAATACTTTTTGGTTAGTTCCCACCGCGAGGAAAACATTGATTTCCCTGATCAATTTAAAAAGCTGTGTAACGTGCTCAATACTTTAGCGGA
>JANNPR010000541.1:0-2974 GCA_031400345.1 Planctomycetota bacterium
CGTCCGCTTTGCTTCAATCAGGGATCATTCCCGCAAAGGCGGCACGCGATGCGTCTCATATCGCTATCAGCGCGGTTCACGGCATCGATTATCTGATGACTTGGAACTGCGCCCATATCGCCAACGCGACGATTGTCAAAACCGTCCGGCGGGTTTGCGAGCAAAACGGGTTCTCATGTCCGATCATTTGTACCCCCGAGGAACTGTTGGAGGTTTCGGAATGACTCATGATCCAATCGTCGAGGAAGTCCGCGCCATCCGAGAGCAACTTTCAGCCAAGTTCGACTTTGACATAGCCAGGATAATTGCCGTTGCTCGACAGCGCCAGTCCTCCTCCAGCACGCGAGTGATTTCCTTTCAGACAGGTCCAACATCGGCCCAAAAAGGCACTCAACCCGCCGGAAGAAAGCCGCCAAGTTGAGTCAGTCGTAAAATCAACATCTTTCGTGCCGGCTTGTTCCCGTCGATAGAGACAAGGGAAGAGGAAAAGGGGTCAGACCTCACTCTGCGGCGGGACGCGTTCATGCGAATCAATAGGTAACGATGGCCAGACCTTTTTTAGCAGCCGCCACCGTTTCAGGTAGGCCCAATTTCTAAGGTCAATTGGAACGGCAAATCAAGATCAGGAGTTAATGTAAGGTAGAAATGAGTTCCGACCCCTTTTGCCTTTTCTTTCGCCAGTTCGAGGTCGCACTTTATTCACGACCATCAGTCGCTTTGCTTCTAAGTTTACGGCGCTTTCTCGTGAACGGCGCCGGTTACTATCCACCGCGGCTCTGTTCCGTCTGACCTCGTGCGGCGTCCGGGGCCACGCCCCGGGTGCCGGTGATGGTCGAGTCGGCCCAGGCGAACGCGGTGAGAATCGCTGGGTTGCCAGGTTGCGAATAAACATGGTGACTGCCGTGAATTCGTTGGAAAAGCCAGCCGTGGCTTTCCCACACTCTGCAAAAATGCTTGCCCGAAACAACCTTCACAGTTGTGGTCGCGGCATGGCGGCGGTCGAGGGCTACATTGAAAAAACACTATTTTGCGTTTCAAACAGTGTTGACTCGAGAGGTCTATTCCTAATTAGGGCCGCTGGAAGCTTCACACTGCTCGGAACGATGGAAGCCGGACTCGGAGTGCCGCGTCCGTCTCGTTCCGAGCAGTGGCACGTCGATCGGCCATTTTGATATAGACGGACCATTACCGTCTGGAAAACTCATCGCCGCGCTGCAACACTGGGCGAATGCAAAATGAGCAAAACTCTTAATAGTTTAACCGTCTGAACTTTATTGAGGGGAGAAGGAGGAGGGACCTCTCTGCACATTTCAGACGGCTAAACTGTTACGAAATCTCCGGTCAAATAAGTCGCCCGGTTCGTGCATCTTATGGCAGCACGTATTTCTGCTCGTGATTGGATCGATTGCCTGACAGCGTCTCAGCAGTTCGTTTCTAGCCTATTCATTGAGGAATTCTGTATGGTTCGCGCCCAAGCTGGCTCGATATTGTGCCATGTATCGCTGATCTCCATAGCGTTCATTCTTTCGGCGCGGGCTGTCGAAGCCGCTCCCAAACCCAACGTGCTTATTATTTATGCTGACGACCTGGGATGGGGCGAGACAGGGGTTCAGGGATGCAAAGACATTCCGACACCGCAGATTGACTCGATAGCGAAAAATGGCATCCGGTTCACGCAGGGCTATGTCGCTGCAACGTACTGCAGCCCCTCGCGGGCGGGACTGATGACAGGCCGTTACCCGACTCGATTTGGCCACGAATTCAATTCCATCGCACGTCATGCCGGTTTGTCGCTTAAAGAAACGACGCTCGCAGATCGCCTTAAGTCGATGGGCTACGCCACCTGCTGCATCGGTAAATGGCATCTGGGCGGAGACTCCTCGACCGATTACTACCCCGTCAAGCGAGGTTTCGATGAATTCTATGGCACGCTGAACAACACACCCTTCTATCATCCGACAAGGTTCATCGATTCTCGCAAATCACTCGAGATCCAACAGATTGAAGACAAGGATTTTTACACCACCGAGGCTTATGCCGAGAGAGCTGTGGATTGGTTGGGACGCCATAAAGATGGACCCTGGTTCCTGTACTTGCCCTTCAATGCGCAACACGCTCCGTTGCAGACGCCGCAAAAATATCTGGACCGCTTTTCCAACATTGGTGACGAGAAACGTCGAACCTTCGCAGCGGTGATGTCCGCAATGGATGATGCCATCGGACGTGTTCTGGGCCAGATTCGCGAAATGGGTCAGGAAGACAATACGATCGTGTTTTTCGTGGCCGACAATGGCGGACCAACCGCCAGTACCACCTCCAAAAATGGTGCGCTGCGTGGTTTCAAGATGACGACGTTCGAAGGTGGTCCGCGCGTGCCGTTTTTCATGCAGTGGAAGGGACAGTTCAAGGGCGGCAAGACGTTCGATCATCCCGTGCAGAATCTGGATATTCTTCCCACATGCATTACCGCCGCTGGTGGAAAGGTAGATCCAAGCTGGAAGATCGATGGTGTGAATCTCGCGCCGTACCTCAAAGGCAACAACCTCGAGAGACCGCATAAGACACTATTCTGGCGTTGCGGCCCCCAATGGGCCGTTCGGAATGACGACTGGAAACTCGTCGTAGCTAAGGGAGGTAGCGGCAAACCAGAACTTTATGATCTGGCGAACGATATCGGCGAGTCGAAAGACCTGGCCAGCGCCGAACCTGACAAGGTTGCCCAGTTGCAGAAACTTTATGACATCTGGAATGGGGAGCAGGTTGACGCATCCTATCCAGAAGAATCGCAGAACCAGAATAAGAACAAAAAAAAGGCCAGGGCCGCCAAGAAGAAAGCTGCCGCGACCTGAAGAAGTCTCCGCGACTAGTTGTTTGAGTTCTCATGAGTTGAATAGGGACTCGGCTGTGGCGTTTGCTTAGACTTCGCCACAGCCACCCGAAAGGTACCATACCAACCCGACGCGCAAGCGAGGCA
>JANNPR010000565.1:0-5761 GCA_031400345.1 Planctomycetota bacterium
AGTGGTGCGACCATCCCTATGGTGAGTCGACTACCACCTGCTCGGAACGAGACGGGCACGGCACCTGACCGCCTTCCATCGTTCTCGGCAGTGTGAAGCTCCCAGCGGCCCTAATGAGGACCGTTTATCCGGTACCTATCAGGCCTTTTTAGGTCCACACTGCCTGAAACGCAACATCTTGGCTTTTCCATGCGGGCCCCGTCGCGTTTCAAACAGCAACGCTCCGACGAATCCCGTTCCGACGAATCCCGCTCAACTGTCGAACCACCTTTGGAACATGCGGACGGTCGTCGCCCGACCTGCCTGGGCAATCGAGGTAGTCAGCGGAATGTTTTTTGGGCAAACGGCGACGCAGTTCTGGGCATTCCCGCAATCCTGTAGCCCACCCTCATCCATGAGTGTATCCAAGCGCTCCTTAGCGCCATGATTTCCAGTTGGATGTGTATTGAACAACATTACCTGACTCACCGCGTGGGCTCCAACGAATCCGTGATCGTAGGCATCCAGCGTGCGTCGCTGGAATTCTTGGTCGGTCTCGCCTTCCAAGCGAGGGACTTCGATCTTCGTATATTGAGGGCAGGCTTCCAGACAACAGCCGCAACTCATGCACTGACTTAGCGGGTAGGCGTGTTCTTGGTCTTCGGGATATACGCGTGGCCCGGGGCCCATATCGTGATACCCATCGACCGGTATCCAGGCCTTGACTCGTTCCAGCGCGCGGAACAATCGGGATCGGTCCACTACTAGGTCGCGCACCACAGGAAACTTCGATACGGGTTGCAATTCAATTTCGTTAGGACGATCGACTAGCAAACGGTCCACCAATGCCGAACATGCTTGGCGAACTCGGCCGTTGATCACCATCGTGCAGGCGCCGCAGACTTCCTCAAGGCAGTTGCAGTCCCAAGCCACAGGCGCGACCTTTTTGCCGTCGACGGTCGCACTTTGAGCGGCGATCTTTTGGAGCGCACTGATCACGTTCATTTCGGTTTCGTACGCGACCCGGTGTCTTTCCCAATAGCTGCCAGACCCTGGTCCGTCCTGGCGTAATACGCGAACTTCAAATGACTCGCGATGCTGACATCCAGTATTTACGGCGTGCGTCATAGTTATCTATAAAATGCAGAAAAATGTTTTCTGAAGTGGATGTTCCATTATAGGCGTCTAATGTGCAGCAGCAACCGATGGGCTTTTGGGATTCATCGATCCGTTTCCGTCAGTATTCCGGGTTTTCGCAGCTTGACGCTGCTTCCAAACTTCTTCGATCACTTCCGCGCCGACCAAGCCATACAGCCGGGGCCTGGGTGGGATTAACGACGTATCGACGTCTTCGTAGCTGATCTGAGGGTCATTGCCATTCCATTTTGCGATCGTGGATTTTAACCATCGCCGATTACCTTCTTCAAATCGATCACACCATTGCTCAGCTTGCCGTAGCCGCTCTGCCGGATCTGTGGTGGTGATGCTTGGCATCGAAAATTCGGGTTTAAAGTGAGCTCCACGACATTCGTCTCGCAGCAAGGCACCTCTTAGGATGGTCTTTGCTAGGGGTAACATGTCCAGCAGAGACTTGGTGAATACGACGTTCTGATTGGTCCAATTCCCGGAGTCGGAGAGCGAGCATTTTTTCGCACGTTCGTGGAGTTCTGATACTTGATCGTACGCTTGTTTTAGCTGGTCGTTGCGGCGCACCACCGTGGCTGCTTTCGTAAGTACATCTCCCATTTGCTGATGAATTATATAGGGATTCTCGCCGCCGGGTTTGCGGCTCAACAAATTCTGATGGGCTTGTTGGTGATGTTTTTTGGCTGTTTCGAATAAACTCGCAGGTTGTTCCGCGGCTGTGCCGGCGAGTTGTGAATCCAACAACGTTTTTATTCCGGGAGCAACGATTAACCCACTGAAGATGCAGCTGAGTAGGGAATTGGCACCTAACCGATTGGCACCGTGATACTGATAGTCGCATTCGCCGATGGCGTACAACGCAGGAATATTGGTTACCTGGTTTCTGGGTGAGCCTATTTGAAGACCTCCTTCAGCGGTTCTTTGATAGTCCGCCCACAAGCCACCCATGAAATAGTGCACGGCGGGAAAGATCTTCATCGGCGTTTCGCGAGGATCGACACCCTGAAACTTCTCGTAGATTTCCAAGATCCCAGATAGTTTGCGGTCGAGTTCCCGACGTGGAATATGAGTCAGGTCCAAATAGACACTCATCCTGTCGGGTTCGACACTGAGGCCTTCATTCACGCAGATGTCGAAAATCTCACGCGTGGCAATATCTCGCGGAACGAGGTTGCCATATTTCGGATATCGCTCCTCCAAGAAGTAGTAACGGTCCGACTCTGGAATCTGTTTGGGATCGCGTGGATCTTGAGGTTTTTTTGGAACCCAAACTCGACCACCTTCTCCCCTCGCCGACTCGCTCATTAAACGCAACTTATCGGCTCCCGGGATAGCGGTCGGATGAACTTGAACAAACTCTCCGTTCCCAAAATGTGCTCCCATCTGAAAGCAGCGACTGGCAGCGCTTCCGGTGCATACCATCGACATCGTTGAACGACCATAGATCAAACCGCAGCCTCCCGAAGCGACCACCACGGCATCGGCGGGGAAGGCACGAATCTCCATGGTCACTAGATCTTGCCCAACGCAACCTCGACAAACTCCGCTTTCATCTAGCACCGGCCCTAAGAAATCCCAGAACTCATACTTCTTGATTTTTCCAGCCACTTCCCAACGCCGAACTTGCTCGTCGAGAGAATACAACAGCTGTTGTCCGGTTGTCGCACCGGCGAATGCGGTTCGCTTGTACAGTGTTCCGCCGAATCGGCGTCGATCAATGAAACCCTCAGGCGTGCGGTTGAAGGTCACACCCAAACGGTCCATCAACTCGATGACTTTTGGTCCCCAATAAACCATTTCCTTAACAGGTGGTTGGTGCTGCAGGAAATCGCCGCCGTAAACCGTGTCGTCGAAGTGTTTCCATTCGCTGTCACCGAGTTGGCGGGTCTGATCGTTGCAACTGTTGATGCCGCCCTGCGCACAAACGCTGTGGGATCGCTTCACGGGAGTCAGGCTCATCATGTCGACGTCGATACCTAGTTCGGCGAGCTTCATGGCGGCTGCCAGGCCTGCAAGTCCACCACCGACTACCATTACTCGCTGCTTCGCCATGCTTGATTCCTCGATCGCTTGCGTCACTCGTGTGATTTTATGGTTGCTTGATATCGCACATCCGATTGGCCGGACGGCGAGGTTAATTATCGGCGGTCTTAGCATCACTTGCCGGGACCGGATCGATCTGTTTAACCGTGCCTTGTGACCTGGCCGCGTCGGCTGAAGTGGGATGTGCTGCCGACGTTGGCTCGGCGGCGCGTTTGTGATTATCGGGAACGATCTCACCGGATGAAGTCTTTGCCTGATACATTCGGTCTTCAACTTGCCGGGCTTTGTCTTCGTTAACGGTGATGGCTCCACCTAAGGCAGACAGCCCTATAATTCCCAAAAGGATCCCAAAGGCAATGCACGCTTTGTCAGCCCGGGCCTGCGCGGCAGGAGTTGTCCAAACACCCCAAGTTATGCCCATTGTCCAGATCCCATTCGCTAAGTGGAAAACACACGACAACACGCCTACGGCGTACAGGGCTGGGACCACGAAGCCATTCATGGCGGCGCCTAAAGTGGAGGGCGCGTTGTACGGCTTGAATTGGGCGCCCCCCAACGGTTCGGAAACGTTTTTTGCCCAAGCATCAAAATGAAACCAGCCGTGCATTTGGAATACGTGCCATGCAATGAAGGCGAATGCGATCATTCCTGTGGCGCGCTGCAAGGTGTAGCGTACGTTGTTTGTATATTTGTACGTTCCACTATTCGGCAGGCCTCCTTTGATGATCACTACCCCAATGATTGCGTGAAACAAAATGGGAATAAAGATGAAGACCCATTCGATAATCGGCAATAGTTTGCCAAGACTGTGAATCTGGTACACGGCGCGTTGGAAGGACGACGCACTGTCCAATAGCGTCGCGTTGGTCATCAAGTGGATGACCATATACGCCCCTACCGGTATCAATCCGCTCAGCGAATGCAATCGTCTGATGAGGAAGTCATTGCGAGCCAAAAAAGAGGAACTTGACTCCGTTTCCACGGCAAACCTCGTTTGAAGTGCGATCAACAGAACACAACGGCAGATGGACGACTAAGGCAATGCCCAGGAAGTAATCTACCCGCGACGATGGCGAGTCCCCTCTCCCCCGTCCCTTGAGGGGCGCGCGGAGGGGGCACGTTATTTCCGGCGGGCTGCCTAACCACGCTCAAGAACAATTCTTGTCCTCAGCAACTACGAGACGTAGCCGCAAATTTAAGAGTAAGAGTATAGGCCGCTTCCGCCTCCTTACAACGGGGCGTGCCAGACCACCGTACGGTCAAATTGCAGCCGCATGAGTTCGTTTGTAGATTGATGCGAAACGACTATCGAAGCGAGGTGGGCTACAATGACGGTAAAACCGCTCGGCGGATGTTGGTATTTTGTTTTTGCACTCGTTGTATTCTGTCTAGGCTTCGGCGTCGGAGTCGTCGCGACCGGTCTCGCTAGCTGGGGCTTTTGGTATGCCTACGAGGATGCCATTCGAAACCCGTTGGCCGGACTAAGTCTCCCAGATCATCATTTGACGCTCGAACAAGCCAAACCCTTTGTCGATCGATTTGCAAATGACTATTTGGCAACTCCCGGAAACAGGGCATTGGTGATCGGCATAACCTGCGACCACCAACAGCAGTTTTTTACGTACGGTGAGATAAGCGAAACTCAACAAATTGGCCCCGACGAGGATACCGTTTTCGAAATTGCGTCGGTGGGAAAGACGTTTACCACGGCAGTGCTCGCAGACATGTTCTTGCGAGGCGAGTTGGACATCCATGAACCTCTCCAAAAGTTTTTGCCCGATGGCGAAGTGGTACCGACTCGCGATGGAAAACATATCTCGTTGGCCGATTTGGCGACGCATTCGTCCGGTCTTCCCACGCTGCCTCCAGGTTTCGAAACCCATATCAAAGATCCCCTAAATCCTTATGCCGACTACGGCCGCGATCAGCTTTTTCGGGACCTTCCAAAGATTAAGCTGCCATATCCGATCGGTTCCCAATACGAGTATTCCAACTTGGGTATGGGGCTGCTAGGTATCGCGCTCGAGCATAGGTCGGGGACACCGTACGAGCAGCTCATTATTGAGCGGCTATGTAAACCTCTGGGTTTAGCTAGCACTCGAATCACTCTCGACGAAGCACTGCAGGCACGGGTCGCGACACCTCACGACGGTGGTGAACCGGTGCCTATTTGGGAAGACAACACGCTACCCGGCGCCGGTTCCTTTCTAACTTCTGCGCGCGACCTGTTGAAGTTCGTCGAGGCGCACTGGTCGGGAACTACTGAACCGATCGAAAAGGCGCTGCAACTTTGCATAAAAAAACGCCGGCGCGCGGGATCGTCGTCCGAGTCCATCGGATTGGGTTGGCATGTCACGTCCGAGAACGCAGTGGACCTTGTTTGGCATAACGGCGGATCCGGAGGCTCGGCGAGTTACGCGGGTTTTATGCCGGAGTATCAGATCGGCGTGGTCGTGATCGCAAACTCTTCGAATACTGTGGACGAGATCGGCATCAAGATACTGTATCTGCTGCACCATGCGCGCGAGCCAGTGTTGCCCGAAAGTGCCCGCTCGCTCCGCTGGAACCGTTCGTTTAGGCGGCCCAGCGGACT
>JANNPR010000300.1:0-11949 GCA_031400345.1 Planctomycetota bacterium
TTGCTTTGTCTCTCCGTCTTCGGTCTCGACCACAGCTCGCGTGTGCTTTAGATCTCGCAACCGTCCGATCGCAACGGCTTCACCGGTGCGGTTTTTCCAGGTTCGGGACGGGGCGCTGGCCAAAGTCGTGGCTTTGGATTGCTCGATTTCATCTCGGTTCTTAGCGTCCGGCTTGAACGAGGGAGTAATGTCGAGCGAAATGTCGCGAATCGGCCCCGACTTAAGCGTCTTGCGAACCATCAGACATCTTGCATCCTCGCTGCAACAATTGCGTTCATGATAGATTCGGTCGCACGGTAACTCTGGCTCACCTGATTCATCAAACAGAGGCGACTCCTGGCCGGGACCCGGAAGCACGCCTGGTGGGGGTGTTGGCGGCGAGTCTACCATGGGCGATTCACCAAGGGAGTCATCGAGCGACGACGGAGGCACTGGTCGCGAATTGGGTTCCTCTTCGAACAACGACCTAGGTGGCTCACCTGGCATGGGAGCTTTGATCGACGAACTGGGACCTTTTAGAGCTGGTCTCGGCTGATTGGCCGGGACCTCTTCCGCAGAAGGTTTGGATCCCTTGTCGCCAAAGGGGTCACTGAACGGATCATCCGTTGCGACATTCTGCGCCGGACGCACGAGTGTTGGACCGCCGTCCACTTCTTCGTCGTAACTTACCTGAGATACCTTGCTTTCGCGGCGAATCGTACTGGACACCTGTCGATCATCCGAATGGCATGTGGCAACTTGGGATTCTCGCCCCTTCAACCGCCAGCCCGTCTTTGAAGACGCAGACGTTGCGGGTTCCCTCGGTGAGTTAATGAACCGCAATTGCGCCGACCTCGTTGTGACCTGCCATTCACGAACGGGTATGGTCCGGTTGGCTTGTTCACGTGGCCCTGAAATCGGCTGCTGAGGATATTGTTCCGCGTTAGCAGAAAAGGTTGCAATGCCGATCAGTGAAAAATAGGCAGATCCGAAGAGCGTGATCTCCTTACACCAATCGGCCAGACATCGCCGCCGACTGGCCCACCATCGAAGGCTAGTCGACCTCGCCTTTCGGTGGATATTCGGGGCTGTAATTAGGTGCTTCCTGCGTAATGGCAATGTCATGAGGGTGACTCTCTCGAACACTAGCTGCCGAAACTTGGACGAATCGCGTTTCCGTACGCAACTCTTCAATCGTACGCGTGCCGCAATAACCCATTCCGGCACGCAAACCTCCAACCAACTGATATACGAAGTCGCTGAGCGGCCCTTTGAAAGGTACTCGTCCTTCGACTCCCTCAGGCACTAACTTACCGACCGTCGCCGAGTCACCCTGGCGGTAACGCTCGCTTGAACCCTCGACCATGGCCCCCAGCGAGCCCATCCCACGGTAGACCTTAAACGTACGGCCTTGATACAAAATCGTTCTTCCCGGACTCTCCGCCAACCCAGCAAACAAACCGCCGATCATCACGCAGTGAGCGCCCGCGGCAAGTGCCTTGGTGACGTCACCCGAATAGCGAATTCCTCCGTCCGCTATCACTGGCGTTCCCGTTGCTTTCGCTGCCTGTGCAGCGTCGCTGATCGCTGTGATCTGCGGCACTCCCACTCCCGAAATGACTCGTGTCGTGCATATGGATCCCGGTCCAATTCCCACTTTCACCGCATCAGCGCCAGCAGCAATCAACGCCAGACAACCCTCAGCAGTCGCCACATTCCCCGCGATGACATCGATATCCCAGCGCCGCTTGATCTCCTGCACGGTCTGAATCACGTTGGCCGAATGACCGTGGGCACTGTCGACCACAAGCACGTCCACACCTTTTTCGATAAGGCTCTGTGCACGCTCGTAGTCGTTTACGCCGACCGCCGCGCCAACACGCAGCCTCCCTAGCTTGTCTTTGCAAGCATTTGGGAATCTTCGCATCATGTCGATGTCGCGAATCGTGATCAAACCAGTCAGGCAGTAAGATTCGTCAACCAGCAAAAGTTTCTCCACTTTTTTATTCGTTAAAATCCTCTCAGCCTCTGCAAGCGTCACATTGCCCGTAGCCGTCACAAGGTTTTCGCTGGTCATCGCGTCACCCACGGTCTGATGGCCGTTTTCGAGGAATCGCATGTCCCTGCGGGTGATAATTCCCACCAGCCGACCGTTAGGCAAAGTTACCGGAATACCGGACACATTGTGTTGCCCCATCAGCTCTTGCGCGCGGGTGATGGGTGTGTTAGGGGGCAACGTGACGGGGTCGATAATGATGCCGTTGGCACTGCGCTTAACCTTGTACACTTCTTCGGTCTGGTCCTGCACTGTCATGTTCTTATGAATTACCCCCAACCCACCCTCTTTCGCCAAAGCGATTGCTAGCTCGCTCCCGGTGACGGTATCCATCGGCGAACTGATGAGGGGAATATTCAACGAAATCCGTTTCGTTAAGTGCGTAGAGACTTCCACTTGCGATGGAACTACGTCGCTGTGACGGGGTTGAAGAAGTATGTCGTCAAAAGTAATTCCCGTCCCGACCAGCCTATCTTCTAACGTCATCGTTACAGCCTCGTCGATTTGACTGCGAAGTGAATTCGGAATTATGGCGGTCCCAACCAAGATTGACAACTTGCCTGTAACGTCTCAGGTAGGTGCGACAAACTTATCGCTTCCGCAATGCGTAGTGTCGTTCGCAAAATCGGAAAGTCTTTCCAGAGAATAGGTAGGTACGGCTATCTCCGGGAGATAGCGGCAATACGGGGACGTTTATCCAGCCCGGGCAGCGTGGACGCCGATCTAACTATCAGGGAGATTCAGTTAGTATGACGACGAACCATGGTTTGCTTGGCGTTTCGATTGACCTTAACGATGCCGAAGCTAGGAGAACAGTTGGGCTTAAAGTTGTACGCGAAGTGCTACAACTCTTTGAAACTCACAAGATCCCTGCCACGTGGTCGTTAGCTGAACCAGCGACGAGCGCCTGGGCTCGAGAAATCGAAATGTCCGCTGGTTGTCATGAAGTGGCCATCGCGGGAGATGCCTCGTGGGTTGGTGCTGCTGCGGGTCGAACGCGGTTCGCTCAGGAGCTCTCGCGACGTGTCACCGCAGCACGAGAAAGCGGTTATAAAATCAGTACGCTGGTCCTTCATGGCACTGATTTGACCGACCATCTCGATCTAATGGTGAAGCAACGCATTTCGGTCATTCGGGGAAATTCATCTCACGTCCATATTCCAGGGCTCCATTTTCAGCCGCAGTCGTCGCGATTTGGAATATGGCGGACCCCAGAACCGGCAGTGTTCCCTGGTAAGGCGCGATGGTGGCGAGGCGGAAATCACCTGCAAATACGCAGACTCCTGCAAAACGCTATTCGTTTCAACGCGACCGCCCACGTCGCGATTGACGGGACTGCCAAACTTGAATCGTCATTAAAGTCTTTAGAAAAGCTTTTGACCTATCTGCGACGGCTTTCCGACGAGGGAACTCTCACTGTCGAGCCCTTAGGAAAGCTTGCTCTTCGGTGGACAAGAAGTGCCAGCGTGCCATCGAAATCGATTCTAAGGGCCGCATAAGAAGCGAATACGAACGCGCGCTAAACTTGCTCACGGTACGTGGACCAGGATAAATACCCGACTGCGGCGGAACAAATTAAGAAAACGATATCGATCAGATAACTCGCATTATCGAATGGCGCAAGATCGCCCGGGATCACAAGATCAAGCAAAAATACGATAAAGACGAGAATGGCGATCACCATTCCCGCCATACACAACACTTTGGGCATTCTCGTCGCGTCCTCAGAGATGCAAAACTTAGCCGGGCGTTAGATTGGGCGATTTATCAGAGCTAGTATAATTGGTTGAACTCGGCTGTCACCCGTGGCAAACCGTGATTCTCGTCAACCGAAAAGTTTCGCGAAGCGTGTTTTTAGCCATTTCAGCTAGTCATTCCGGGTGGATATCAGGATGGTCGTCGGAGCGTTCCACCGGCCGCTCTAATGCGGCGATGCCCAAGCAGATTATCAATAGGATTAAATCTACCACAACAAGAATTAAACACGTAATGGCGACGAATAAGGCTGCACTCGCACCCCAAGCATCACCCAGAGCTGCCAATAAAAGTTGGAACCCCATTACGACACCGAAAATGACCAGCAGAATTGGCAACCCCAAAACAAGCACGGTAAGAAACGGACGGGGAATTAGCGACATCAGCATTTGCCTTTCCGGTCACTACGACAAGCAAATTAACCCTGCACTTAAACTCATTTGGGCTATACTTTGTACCAGAGGAATCCTAGCTATTGGCAATGTTTACCAAAAGCGAAGGAAAGAGGTTGCCACTGGCAGCCACCGAAGTTGTAGTAGGCACCCTCCGATTGTCGTCCGCTTACGGCACACGTAGTGCGTCCACTACGTCGGCGGTCGGACAAGGAATCACAGGAGCGCACGCCGTGGAAGTCAAAACTGCGTCAAGTGATCGAACCAACGAATCTGCTGAATCTACCTTAGGATCTAGCGAGACGTCGTTTGCGGAAGCCGCTCTCACTCTGGGCGGCAAGAGCGCCGATGAGGCTCGCCGGACCGGGGCCATCGACAAGGCCGACGACCAAGTCGAGCAACTATTTCAACCCGAACATCAGACGGTAAATAGTCCTATCCATCGTGCCGTTTGGGAACGGCAGGTACCGATCGACCTGTTTGCGGCGGCTGACGAAATCGCTGATGCTGCGACCACTGCGATCATGGAGAAATCGTTGGCGTTGATTCGTCGCCACCGGGATGCTGGAACTTTGCTCAATGCTGAAAGCAAGATTAGTGAAACGGTCTTGCGAGAGTTGGCCGCGGCCGGTTACTGGGGCCTCCTCGTCGATCGAGAGTACGGTGGCGCGAGTTGTCGTTTCGGAACTTTCGCGCCGTTTCTCGCCAAAATGGCGATGCTGGATCCAACCGTCGCGGGACTTGCATCTGTGCACGGTTGTATCGGTGCCGTGGATCCCGTGCGCACCTTCGGGACGGAAGAACAGAAGCGCCGATTCTTACCGCGACTGGCAAGCGGTGAGAAACTCTCGGCGTTTGCCTTAACCGAACCTGGCGCCGGCTCCGACCTCACTGCCCTGCGAACCCAAGCGGTGTTGGATGGAAACCATTATGTAGTCAACGGCGAAAAACTTTTCATCACGAATGTCGTACCAGGTCGAATGGTGGGGCTGGTTTGCCTGATTGACAATAAGCCCGCAGTCTTAATCTGCGAGCTTCCGGACGAAGAGAATGAACATTTTCGGCTGAAAAAGTATGGGCTCTACGCTTTAAAGCACGCCTACAATCAAGGTATCATCTTTCGAAATTTTCGAGTTCCCGCAGAGAACTTGCTGCGGGCCGGGCGAGGGAGTGGGTTAACCATTGCCTATCATGGACTGAACCTTGGGCGAATCGCCTTGTGTGCTAACTCGGCGGGCACCATGCGTATGATGATGGCGAGCATGCTTCCCTGGGCGAACTATCGCGTCACCTATGGGGAGCCGATTGCCAAACGCGAACTCGTCCGACGACGTTTAGGCCGACTGGCTGGATTGGTCGTCGGGTGCGATGCGCTGGTGGCTTGGTGCTCGGGGCTGATTGATGCCGGATACCGCGGTGAAATGGAATGCATTATTGCCAAGATTTTTGGCAGCGAGTCGCTGAAAGAAGCTGCTATCGAATTGTATATGAAGACGCATGGAGGCCGCTCATTCCTTCATGGGCATAGTTTCGGTGACAACGTTCACGAATTCCTTGCGCCTTGCATTTATGAGGGTGAAGGCGAGATGCTGGGAATGGCATTTTTTAAGTCTCTCATCAAGCAACATGGCACAGAGTTCTTTGAACCGGTCGGTAAAGCACTCCACGCCGCTGGAATCAAGCGGCTCTTCCCATTAAATCCAGCGCACTTATGGGCCCTTCGATCCGCTATGCCTCCCTATGCCGGTTGGTGGATGTCGCATAAGTTCTGGCCGAGCGCCGGTCCTGACTTACCCCCCATGCGGGAAGACCTGCGCCGGCACGCCCATTTTGCCTGCAAGATGCTCCAGAATTCGGCACTAGAGCTTAGTGCCACAATGCGCCAGCATCAGTTGGCGCTGCCGGATCGGCAGTGTCGCATATCCGAAGACTCTGCGCGCGTTCAAAAACTCGTGATTATCTTGTGCACGTCCCTATATGCCGCCAAGCAGGAAGATGATGTCGTTCGGCAAGCTGCCAACGTTTTGTGCACAGACCTCAGGCGTGAATTGACGGGCCAACGTCCCACGAACCGCGATTTTAAAGCGATGACATCGCTGGGCGCAGATGTTGCCGAAGGACGCTTCAAGTCCATTGCCGGCATTAAACCGGATGAGATTCTGATGCGCTACTAACGACCGTAGTCAAATCGTTCGTTGCGATAGCTAAGATCGAGCAAGTCCATGGGGTGCACAACGCGTATGGGATGGCGTTGCAGTCGAGCTTCACACGCAATCTGCATCAGGCAACCGGCATTGGAAGTGACCACCACTGAAGCGCCGGTCGAGTCAATATTCTTGAGCTTTCGCCGACTCAGTCGCTCAGCCATCTCCGGCTCCGTCAAGTTATAGGTACCTGCGGCGCCACAGCAAAGATCCGACTCGGGCAGGTCCACAAGCTTTAAACCTGGAATTTGATTGAGCAGGTTGCGCGGCTGCTCGCGAACCTTCTGGGCATGGGCCAAATGACAGGCATCGTGATAGGTTGCAGTCAGGTTGAGCTTACCCTGGGGCGGGACCAAGCCCAACTGATCTAAAAACTCGCTGACATCCTTTACCTTAGCGGCGAATGTGGCTCGTTCACTTTGTTTTTCATCGTGCCAATGATGACCATAATCCTTGAGCATCGAACCGCAGCCAGCGATATTCACTAGCACCGCATCGACTTTGTTGGCATTGAAAGCCTCGGTATTAATGTCGGCATAAGCGCGGGCTGGATCGCTGCTGCCTGCATGAAAGTGAATGGCGCCACAGCAAGCCTGCGAATGTGGAATCAGAACTTCGCAGCCGTTTTCCTGTAACACTCGCGCGGTTGCCCAATTGGTTTCGCGAAATATTACATTCCCGACGCATCCGGTAAAGAGTGCGACACGAGCTCGCTTTTTCCCTTTTGGCGGCAGTACGTGGGGTAGTTCCGGCGGCATCCGCCTTAGCTTGGGTAACATGATCAACAGGCGGCCCAGTCGCGGCGGGAGGAGCTTCCATAGCCCGGTAGCCATGATCAGGCGGTCCATGCCAAACCATTGAGATACGCGAGCAAGCTTCAAGCTGCGTTCCAATTTTTTGGGATTGGTAAACAAATCAAATAGAATTTTTTGATGGAACCAGTCATCCGTTTTCCGCTCCCCGTCACCCGTCTGCTCCATGGCGACGCGAAAAGGCTCGATCAACTTGCCATACTGAACACCAGACGGGCAGGCGGTCTCACAGGCCCGGCAGTCGAGACAGAGTTCTAAATGGCGGCGGACCTCGCGGGTCAGCTCCAGGCGTCCGTCGGTCACGGCTCGCATGAGATAGATGCGCCCTCGTGGACTGTCGTTCTCATCGCCCAACTCGACATACGTAGGGCAAGACGCAGTGCATAAACCGCAGTGGACGCAATCCAGAAACAGTTTATAGTCGATCCCGGCCCCAGGATTCGAATGCGGGCTCGGTCGCAGGTTCGCTGCCGGACTGGGTATGGATTCCTCGCCGGACTTGGAAGTCACGCTCATAAATAAACAAACCGTCCCGGATTGAGAATGTCTTTCGGATCAAACTGCTTCTTAATGCGCGTCATCAGATTGTATGGCGCGTCCACACCGCCCCAAACCGATTGATGGGTAACCTCGCCCCCCGATGGATTCGCGAGCATCGTCACATATCCATGTGATTTGCCCGCCAACGGTTGAAGTTTGCCTACGAGTGTCCGTGCTAGTCCCGCGGCCGGAAACTGTGAGAAGTTCACAATGATCGAGCCATTGCCCGCGTGTGCTTGGATTTGGCAGTTCGCGTCAATTTCCTTTGCGGCAGCGATAAATGCGGTTACGCCACTCGGGGCGATGCTGGCGCGAATGGACAACGGAGACGAACCGTGTTGTGGAAACTCTTGCAACATCGAACGCAGAGCGGTCGGATTTTGTAATACCTGGCATTGAGTGACGCCCAGCGCCCTCCATTCTTGCTGAAGCTTTTCGTTCATCCAGCTGACTTCCACCCCCGTGCCTTCTAGGGCGACCACCAACCACGGGCCCTCCGGGGCTACGTTACCAAAGGCAGCCCCCAATTCCGTTTCCATCCAGATACGACCCACTACTAGCTCGATGCCGGCAGGACTTGTCGCCGATTTGGCGAGACCGTCGAGCAATCTTTCTGCCAGGTTAAGATCGGGCACATAGCATCCCACTAGCGACCGCTGCTCGTGGAGCGGCTTCAGCTTTAGCGTCAACTGTGTTATCACGCCGAGCGTCCCCATCGATCCTGTAAGCAACTTGCAAAAGTCATAGCCGGCCACATTCTTGACAACTCGGCCTCCTCCCTTAAACGCAGAGCCGCGACCGTCCACTGCCGAAATTCCAATTATATGGTCACGAATCGCTCCCATCCCGTATCGACGATAACCATTGAAATTGGTGGCGACGACTCCTCCCAGCATCGCCTTTTCTGCCCGAGGGACATCGACGGCCAGTTGCAGCTTTTCTTTCGCTAACACGTCCGTCAGGGTGGACATCACGATTCCAGCTTCCACGGTCACCGTCAGATCGCGAGCCGGAAAATCGATGACACGATCTAATCTCGCCAGAGACAGGCCGACGCCAGTGCGCTTGGCAGGGAGTCCAAAATCAAGGCTTGTTCCACCTCCGATTGGGTACACCGCGCGGTTGGCCTCGTGGGATTCGCGAATTGCCGTGGCGAGCTCAGCTTGATTCTGCGGCTCCAGTGTCTCGGTAATCGGTAATACACCAGTCGATTTGCTCACAGGGCCGCTCGTCGTCCGGGATGCTTTTGCTCTAGTCCGCAGCCTGCTGTCGTGGGCAACATTTTGCCGGGGCTCAGGCGGTTGTGCGGATTGAATGCGTCCCGCAATCGGCGCATTGCCTCCAGGTCGTCGTGGCTAAACATCTTGTTCATGAAATGAATTTTCTCAACGCCAATACCGTGTTCGCCAGTAACGCTGCCTCCGCACTTAAGACACTCGTCCAGAATTTCTCCGCTGGCTTTTAGGACACTTTCGACTTGGTCAGGATGCCGCTCATCAAATAGCAGGATTGGGTGAATATTGCCATCTCCCGCGTGAAACACGTTAACAATCCGAATGTTGTACTTTCTGCCGATTTCAAGAATCCGTCGCAAGATGTGGGGTAATTGAGTCCGTGGAACCACGCCATCTTGAGTGCAGTAACTGGGACTCAGTCGCCCGATCGCACCAAAAGCTTGCTTGCGACATTTCCACAGCTTAAGTCGTTCTTTGGCATCTTTCGCCAGTCGCACTTCACGTGCTCCGCACTTTTTACACAGTTCGATGATTCGATCACGTTGTTCATCGAGGCCCGCTTCCAGTCCATCGACCTCAATCAATAAAATGGCTTCCGCATCCAGCGGGAACCCAAAGTGAAACGCCGCCTCCACCGCTTCGACGATACCCCGATCCATCATCTCTAACGCCGCTGGAACGATACCCGCACCCACGATTTCACTGATGGTATTGGTGGCGTCGTCGACTGTATCGAACACGCCCAACATCGTGCGGCAACCCTGCGGGTCCGGAGTAAGGCGGACCCAGATCTTGGTCACGATCGCCAACGTTCCTTCACTGCCGACCAGTGCGCCCACAAGGTCCAACCCCGGAGCGTCATCCGCGGGACTACCAAGCTGAAGCAGTTCTCCGTCCGGCAAGACTGCCTCCACCGCCAATACGTGGTTAACGGTTACCCCGTACTTCAAAGTGTGGGGCCCGCCTGAGTTGGTGGCAACATTTCCACCGATGGTGCAGGCCCCTTGGCTAGACGGATCCGGCGCATAATGGAAACCGGATCCCTTCAGTGCGTTGGTTAACCAAATATTGACGACCCCTGGTTGCACTACCGCGTAGCGGTCGCGAAGGTTGATTTCCTCAATTTGTTTCATGCGAGTCAGCACAATCATGACACCGCCGCCAACCGGTAAGCATCCGCCGGACAAACTGGTACCCGCTCCACGCGGCAGAAAGGGTACTTGATACTGATCACACAACTTCACAATCGCCGCCACCTGCCCGCTGTTCGTCGGAAAGACCGCAATGTCCGGCGAGTTTTTCTCGATGACGAAACCGTCACACTCGTAAACCAACAGGTCCGAATGGGAAGACAACACACCATCCGCTCCCACAATCTTCTGAAATTCCCGTAGTAGCGTGGCTAAGACAATTCTTTGCATTTTGGTGTCAAACTTTGGCGCAACGACTCGTCGTAAGTCAGGCGCAGAATTCCACTGGTAAACGGATTCGCACAGGGTCAATGAGCGATTATAGATCGGTGGGCTGGGTCCGCTAGCGGGGATAAATGCGTTTTCCCAGTACTACTCGTTGGCGAAAAACCTCTGTCATTAGTAGAATCGCGGCGTTGAATGACGACGGTAAACTAACTACTTTTTCAAACAAGTTCGTAGGACGGGCACTTACGTTCGTCGAAAGTGAAGCGCTCCTACACACGCATCCCAGTTTGTTAGCCGATCGCATGGGCGGATGATTCCATTTTCCGTGCAGGAACGTCGTATCTCATGGCCAATCACGCCGCCGCGGCGACTAAAACCCCGAAGAAACCCCGGCTAAACTACTATCCATTCTGGTCGCCTCGGTTTTGGCACGGGATGCGTATTCGGCACTGGCTACGCTTGCTAATGCCGAATATCTGGCGAGTGCACCCTTTGCGAATACCGATGGCGGTAATTGTAACCATTATTTCTGGAATCAACTCGTTTTTATTCCGAGTCCAACAATGGCGTTACGGAGATGCCATTGAAGCCACATCGATTGACCAGCCACCGCTCTTCATCATTGGGCATTGGCGTAGTGGTACGACATATCTGCACGAACTTATCGTGCGCGATGACCGCTTTGCATTTCCTACGACGTATGAGTGTTTTGCTCCCAATCACTTCCTTATCAGTTCGGCATTTCTACCGACCTTTGTCAGGTATCTATTGCCCAGAAAGCGTCCGATGGACGATATGCCGGCTGGGCTGGATCACCCGCAAGAGGATGAGTTTGCACTATGCGCCATGGGGGCACCAACACCTTATTTGCGGATGGCGTTTCCCAACGAGGCCGCCCCGTATCTAGAGTTTCTTGAAATGCGCGGTGTCCACCCGCATAGCTTGGACCAATGGAAGAAGACGCTGTTGTATTTCGTTCGTGCTTTGACGTTACGAAAACAGAAACGAATTGTGCTTAAATCCCCCCCGCATACTGGCCGGATTGAGGTCCTTCGGGAGTTGTTCCCCGATGCAAAATTCGTGCACATCGTTCGGGATCCATTGGAAATTTTCCCTTCCACACAACGCCTTTGGAAAGCACTCGACTCGGCACAAGGATTTCAGTTCCCCCGTAATGTCGGCCTGGACGAATACATATTTAGTGCCTTCGAGCGGATGTACGACGGATTCCGCCGACAATCGGCAGCACTTGGTCCTCAAGACCTATGTGAAGTCCGTTATGAAGACCTCATTCGCGATCCAGTCGGACAAGTCCGGCAGATCTATCAACAGTTGCAATTGGGCGACTTCGAACCGGTTCGCAGCTCGCTAGAAGAATTCGTTCGCTCGCGGAAGAGTTATCACCCCAACAAACATGAACTCGATCACAACTTGTGTTCAGAAATTCAAAGGCGCTGGGCGTGGTACTTTGCAAGGTATGCTTACGGTGTCCCAGCAATTGAGTCAGAGACTCAGCCTCCTTCAACGGCAGATCCGGTACAGCCTGAAGTATCTGGCC
>JANNPR010000575.1:0-2601 GCA_031400345.1 Planctomycetota bacterium
TGTTCCCTGATATGTGGAGGGAAGGAAACCAGCGCTCCAATTCAGCGGGCCTCCTTTAAGTCCCTGAGTGTTCCCCGAGACGACAAAACCGGGCAGGTTGCGGTTCTCGCTGCCAAGGCCATATGTGATCCAAGCGCCGGCCGTGGGCAATCCGGCTCGCGCAACACCCGTGTTCATCTGATATAGAGCTGGGACATGGTCGTTCGACTCGGTGAAGCACGACTTAATAAATGCGATGTCATCCACGTGCCTCGCGACGTTTTGATACTTATCGCAGACCCACGCACCGCACTCGCCGTATTGCTTGAACTCAAACGGAGACTTCATCAGCGGACCAGGGTTGCCATTGAATACGTCGATCTCGATTTTCTTCCCGTGATTCTTATCCAGTTCCGGCTTTGGATCGAACAGGTCGACGGCACTGGGAGCACCTTCCATGAAGAGCCAGATCACAGACTTCGCCTTGGGAGCAAAATGTGGCACACGTGGTGCCAGTGGATCACCGGCGCGAGTTTCATCCTCTCCAATGACTCGCTGAGATTGCAGAAGATCCCCCAGCGCTAACATGCCTAAGCCCCCACCCGCGCGCGCCAGAAACTGCCGGCGGGTTGCCGGATGCAAGTATCGACCACAGGATTGATGCAAATTAGTCGACATAGATAAACTCGTTCAAACTGAAGAGTGCCTGACAAAAATCGGTCAGCGCTCGTAACCGGATTTCTTCCGGTGCAACCGACGTATCTCGAGTCGCTCGGCGTTCGATTTGACGGTCGATGAATGTCACAGCGCCCGCACGCTCGGCGTCACTCGGCGCACGTGACAAGGCCAACCGAAAGCCGCAATCGACGCATTCCGCCGATCTTGTGCCACTCGCGGTTAATAATCGCCGCGCGAAATCGGCCGCACGATCGCGCAGGAACGTGTCATTCAGCAGCGCCAGCGCCTGAGGCGCAACGGTTGTATGGTTGCGACGTGCGCAACTCACTACCGCGTCAGGCCCGTCAAATGCTTGCATCAGGGGATTCGGCACAACTCGCTTATGGAACATATAAACAGATCGGCGGCGAGTCGCATGTGTGTCGGCGGCATCTTTGGGATAAGGGTTTTTTGTATTTCGCGCCAACATTGCTTCGGGAGGAATCGGCGGCTTGAATGCCGGCCCAAACTGCTCGGCGTTCAAGGTACCGCTAATGGCCAAAACGGCGTCGCGGAGAATCTCGGCTTCGAGCCGCTGGGGGCGTCGTCGCCATAATAACCGGTTGTCGGGATCGGGGTCCGAGCGAGAGGCATCGAACGTCGTCGCCTGCATGTAGACCGAGCTTGTCAGAATCAAGTGGTGCAGCGACTTGAGCCGCCAACCTTCCGCGACAAATTCATGCGTCAACCATTCGAGCAATTCCGGGTGCGTGGGCTGCTCGCCGCGAACGCCGAAGTCGCCAACCGTGCGCGCCAACCCTTCGCCGAAATGGTGCTGCCAGATCCGATTTACGATCACTCGTGCCAGTAGTGATCCTGCACCGCTCTCGACGTCCGTGATCCACTCAGCCAGTGCACGGCGCTGGCCGGTGCTGCGATTCTGTGCAGTTTCTCGGCGCGCAGCAGCCCAATAATCCGCTGGGTTCCGCGAGCCGGTAAGTACCGTTAGAAATCCCAATTGCAATGGCTCTTTCTTCGAGTAAAAGTTTCCTCGATCGAGTAGCCAGGTCGGTTCGGGCTCGGATTTCCTATCCACAATCGCCAGCGCCGTCGGTGGACGAGGCGGCTGCGTGCGCTGAACGGCATCCACTTCGCTCTTGAATAGATCCCATTGGCGGCGCTGAGCTTCGGTAAAAACGCCGCGGAAATCATCATCCGCAAGCCGCAATGCCTTTTCGTGTTGCTTGGCGAGTTTCTTGGCGGCTTCGGAATCGGGTTGATCCTGTAGGAGCGACTTTTGTTCGTCGCTGACGGTCAATGCGTCTACCTTCGCACGGCGCAACGAGGTGATATGCGGTTTCTTTTGATCATCGAGCCATTCATTCAATTGAGTTTTGGGTACGTTGAGCCGCTCGTTCCATTGCGACTCTCGCTGGCGGTACTCGGCCACCTGGGCGCGTGTCGCTAGCAGCACGTCATCCCGGGCCGTCGTCGTGAAGGCACATTGCAACCGATAATAATCGCGTGTCGGAATGGCATCGAACTTGTGATCGTGACAGCGTGCACAGCCGAGCGTGAGGCTCAGAAATGCCGCTGCCGTGGTCGCCGCTATGTCATCCAGCTCGTTAAAGCGGAGCCGAAGCTTCTCTTCCTCCATTGGAACCATGAGGAACTCGTTCGGCGCGGCCGTAAGAAACCCCGTGGCTGCCAACGCTTGCGGATTGTCCGGTTCGTATTCGTCGCCAGCCAATTGCCAGCGGACAAACGTCGGATACGGGAGGTCGTCGTTTAGGGAACGAATGACGAAATCGCGGTAGTGAAAAGCATTTGGCCGGTCGTTGTCACTTTCGAGTCCACCGCTATCGGCATAACGGGCCAAGTCAAGCCAGTGCCGACCCCAGCGTTCGCCGTAATGCGGACTAGCGAGCAACCGATCGACCAATTCTTGATAGGCCGTGGGCCGAG
>JANNPR010000611.1:0-2137 GCA_031400345.1 Planctomycetota bacterium
GACGGGCGCGGCACCACGAGACAGGCCTCCATCGGTCCGAGCAGTGTGAAGACTCCAACGGCCTGCGGATCAGAACAGTCATCAGAAATGGATCAGTCCATTTTTCGGGTCAGCACTCCGTTTATTCCGGAGCCAACTTGCGAAGCTTTCGTTGCAGGGACCGGCGGTGGATCCCGAGCCGACGAGCGGCCTCCGAGATATTCCCACCACTCTCTGACAGCACGCGGTGGATGTGTTCCCATTCGGCACGAGCCAGCGAGGGAACTTCGTGTTCGACGGTCAACGGTTCCAACACGTTTGCGTCGCTTCGCTGGAAGGCCGCGAGTATATCGTCGGCATCCGCTGGCTTCGGCAGAAAATTGGCCGCCCCCAAGCGCACGGCATCGAGTGCCGCAGCGATACTGCCGTACCCACTCAGCACCAACATCCGAATCTGCGGATATCGCGCCTTTAAATCACGTACCAACTCGAGACCTGACGGACCCGGCATCCGCAGATCCACCACTGCAAGGTCCGGAACAAACGTGTCCACGACCTTCATCGCTTCGGCATAGTTGCCGGCCGTCGCAACCTGCAAACCGCGGTCTCGAAACGCTCGAGCAAGTCGCTCACGAAAGGCCTCGCTGTCATCGACCACCAACATGCGACGAGAGGACTCGATAACTTGGCTCACCATTGCGACGAAATCCGACAACGAAACCCAAAACTACAATTTCATATGAACTCTGCCCTAGCTGTGATTCTTAATCTTAATCTTAATCCTAATCTTAATCTTCTCGTCTGATCGGTTGGTCTCGGCGATACCTCAGACAATGGACAATCGACAACGTCCTTGATGGACGGTCGGTTAATGTTTAGCTCTTCGTGGTCGAGGATATGCGTGAGGGTACGAGGTGCATCGAACAGCCAGAGAGGGATTAAGACTAAGACTTGAAGGTCTCCGCCCCAGCAAGGGTCCAATGTGCGCTGCCCAACTATATCGATCTCTAAAACCAAACTATGCGTCCCGTTCGCCTTCTTGACTGTACGGTAATTCCGAGAGGCTTGACAACTTAAATAGCTCGAGGAACCTGGACGTGGTGCGATATCGACTGATCTTTTCGCCATCCGTTTCGCGTTCGAGCACCACAAGTTGTCGACGAAGAAGTTGATTGAGAATACTGCCGCTGGGCTTGCCGCGTAGTTTTTCCACGTCGTTGCGGGTTATGGGTTGCTGGTATGCAATGATAGCCAACACGTCCACGGCTGCCTGAGATAGGCGGGTACCTCGATGTCGGCCGAAGACACGGTCGCGCAGGGGTGCAAATTCGCTACGGAGCACCATTTGGTATCCGGATCCAACCGACTCGATGCGATAGGGGCAGCCTTCGGCGTCGTACGTCTCGTTCAGTTCCCGCACCAGGTCGTCGATTTCCTGGGGGCGTACGCCACGCATTAACGAGGCAACTTGACTCGCTGTAAGGGGTCCTTGATGAGAGCTGCCGACGAACAGCATGGCTTCGATGAGGGTCCGGGGACAGATTTCACAGTCGTCCTCGGACGAGGCTGGCTCGCCGGCCATTTCCAGCGTCAAGTCCGCCAAATCGGTCTCGGCAACTGGGAGTTGGGCGTACGGGTTCGCCTTGACGTTGGAATCGTCAGCCATTGTTTCGGGCGCCGACTCCAGCGGCAATCCCAGGTCCGTCGCGGCTTTCCGAAACGTCTCTAGTCCCAGCGAGTCCGACGTTGCTTCCCTTCCTCGCCGCACTTGTGTCATCTCATCCTCCGCGCCAGCAGGCACACACCGTGTGCCGTCCGTCGGCTTGTAGTCCAATGCAGCGTGCCACTGGCAGCCGCCGGTATTAGGTTAATTTTCAACTAAAGCTATTTGGGCGGCAAGCCAGTGCTTGATGCGGGCGTGATGCCGGGTCAGCACTGGCTTGCCTCCGAACGACGGTTGTCAGTTAAAGCCAACCCTATTTCGGCGGCTGCCAGATGGGACACACGTCAGTGGCACACGCCTTATAGATCCTTGCGCTTGATATACGAAGCCACTTTACCACCGCTTTGCCACTTGCGATCTCATGAACGCTAGGGCGTCGGCAGCCAGCTGCTCTTCGCTCTGGTACATTCGTCGCCAAATTTTAGTGGCGGCTGC
>JANNPR010000637.1:0-2581 GCA_031400345.1 Planctomycetota bacterium
GCCGACCCCAAATCCCGTGCGAATTCTACGTCGCACCGGTGAATCGTTGGACCACGAACCGGCCGTCTATGTTACCGATGTTGTGAAAAGTTCTGATTCAGTATTTGTCAAACCGTTGTTGATTGGGCTACCCAATCGCCACAACGTACTTTTCGATCTGGAGCGGAATCGACTGGTCGGCTGGTGGATGGGTGACGCCGCTCGCGAAAGAACCGAAGGCAAAACTTGGTTTTGGGAGCCCGGTGCACGCGATTTCCTGCAAGCCGGTATCGATGTCAGCGATATCATTCTGATTCGGTCGGACCAAGAATTTGAGCCCGTTTTGACTGGGCAGTTTCTCACCGAGTTCGACTCGCTCCAACACGAAAAGCATGGCATTGCGTTTTCCCATCGTTTGAAATTTGATATGGGTCGAGAGTCGACGATGGAACTTGTCGTGTCTCAGAAGATTATGCCAAGCGTTCTGGAAACCAATGGGATCAGCGGTTTTTTGAGAACCATATCGGTAACCGGGGTGCCGCCCGACTCCGTGGTCGGCCTGCGTTTGCTGGGGACGAATCGGCTTCAACAGGCTAAGATAGCGGACCAAGGCCGATCGTTAGCGCTTGGCGTTGATCGATTGACGTTGCGAGTTCTAACGCCGCTCGAGTCCCCTGTTAGCTCTGACGGGCTGCTACGAATTGCCGCGGATAAGAACCAAGCCTCGCTGGCAGCCATTGAGTATTCAACAGATTTGCCGGTCTATAAGGCGTCGGCACCGCTGCCAGACCCCACGTTACCGGAACCGATAAAATTGAACGTTGCTCCGGGTTTCGAAGCGCTTCGGGTTCCGTTGCCGGCGGAAGTGATGCCCACCGCAATTGCCTGCGATTCCGACGGCCGCTTGGCAATCGCTTCACTCAAGGGCGACGTCTGGATGATGGACCGACCGAATTCCCGAGGCGTCCCTGCTAATCTACGAGTCGTCTGTGATGGATTGGCAGCTCCGTATGGAGTGCTGTTTGACGACCAGAGTTTGTTGGTCATCAACAAGTATGCTCTCCTTCGCGTCACCCAAGACTCCCATGATCTACCGGTAGTAACTCGTGTTGTGTCTGGTTGGGGACATACAGCCGACTATCATGATTGGGCCGTTGGTATTGTTCGCGACTCGTTGCGGAATTTGTATGTAGCACTTCCTTGCCAGCAAGATGAGCGGCCTTCGGCTGCGGCGAATTGGCGCGGAATTGTGGCGCGCTTAGTACCGCTCGAAAGCAAACCGCGTGGCGACTTAGCGTATACATTCGAACCGATTAGCAAGGGCCATCGTTTTCCCATGGGGATAGCGATGAATCGAGCTGGCGACTTGTTCGTGACGGACAATCAGGGAAACTACAACCCGTTTAACGAGCTGAATCACGTTCGACCGGGCGCTCATTTTGGATTTATCAATGCTTTGGACAAGACAAGCGACAAGCGTCCTCCGTTGACTCCATCGACAATCAATATTCCGCATCCATGGACCCGTAGCGTCAATGGAATTTGTTTTTTGGAAGTGCCCGCGCAAACGACTGCCGACACTCCGCCTCCATTCGGGCCCTTCACCGATCATTTGATCGGTTGTGAATATGACACTCGGCGACTCATCCGCATGAGCCTGCAAAAAGTAAGAGACACGTTTCAAGGCGCCGTCTATCCATTTTCCTGGGATCCGGCAAAAGATGAATCGGCCTTGCTGGGTCCTCTAGTTTGTTGTGTCTCTCACGACGGAGATTTGTACGTTGGTTCGGTTCGAGATAGCGGTTGGGGAGCGGGTAACAATGTGGGCGAATTAGTCAGGCTTCGGCCGAACCTAAGCGAGCTTCCCGTCGGAATCTCCGAAGTGGTGACGACCCCGTCTGGTTTTGACATCCAATTTACGCGACCAGTGGACGCGAAGTTGGCGGCTGATGTGCAGCGATATTCGCTGTCAAGCTATACGAAACAGTCGACTCCTGCTTACGGTGGCCCCGATCTCAATCGAAAAGTAGAAAAGATTTCTGCCGTTGCCGTGGCAGATGACTTGAGACGCGTCTCGTTGCGGCTGAACGAACTGAGACCGGGCTACGTTTACGAGTTCCATCTACAAAGCCTCGTTTGTGGCGATCAACCCTTTTTTCCTGCCGAGGCGCATTACACGCTAAACGAAGTAATAGGCGGCGAGTGATTTAATCGCCACCCGGCTTGCCCGACCCAAACGCCATCCGGCTTGCCCGGGTGGTTTAACGGCTTCTGCACTACTTGGACTGTCCCAATTCCATATCGTACGGAAAAGCTTTGTGATCTCGATACTTACAATCGCTAGCGGTCAATTCGCACGACCAATCCTAGCGCACCATTTGATCTTGATTGGGGAAGGAACACTAATCTTCTCTGATCTTCACTAATGGAAATCACAGAAGAAAAGGGTCGATGATTTTCGTCCATTTTCCATCGACAAACATGCGTTTTTTGAAAATCAAAATGATGAAGTATGTGGGACGTACATTTGTTGTTGAAGGAAGATGACAATACTAACAGACCACTCGTCGGGACGAATCGTCACGTATCCCCATCATTTCGA
>JANNPR010000654.1:0-3412 GCA_031400345.1 Planctomycetota bacterium
CGTTGCAATAGTAATACGAGCGTTTCAGCGGGTTGCGAGGGTCGCTCGTTGGCACGTTTTGACGTTGCGCGTTGGGGATTCCATCTAAAGTGACCAGCCCTTGCGATACTCTGTGTGGATAAACTCGTTCAATTCCGGAGCGTTGGCAGCCATTAGTTTCTCGCTATCCCATTCGAGCCTGGTGCCCGGCGCACGCAGTGCGAGAACTCCTAGCAGAACGGTCTCCGTCATAGGACCGGCGTAATCGAAATTGGACATGGACTTCGCTCCTCCCTTGCACGCGAGCAACCACTCTTCGTAGTGTCCAGGCGACCGTTCCAGCGTTTTCGGCGTTGTTTTGGCCTGCTCGTGCAGCGATGTGGGCAACAACTCGGGCATGCCTCCGTGCGATCCGTGGAACATGTTTCCTTTGTCCCCAATGTAAAGTACTCCGTTGCTCGGCAGCTTTCCTTGACGCATTTCGCGGGGCATGGCTGGCATCAGTCCGCCGTCATACCAGATCATCCGCACCGGTGGCCGCGAACCACGGGCGGGAAACTGATACGTGATGAGCGAGGCGATGGGGTACGTTTCGAAGTTCGGTTTGTTCCCTTCGAGAAACGATCCGTCCAAGGTTGCACTTGCCTCCACCGATGTTGGTGCACCCAGGCCCAGAGCCCAGACGGGATGGTCGATGATATGGCAACCCATGTCACCGAGTGCACCAGTGCCAAAGTCCCGCCAGCCACGCCAGTTTGAAGGCACATATGCGGGGTGGTACGGACGCTCATGAATTGGCCCGAGCCAGAGGTTCCAATCGAGCGACGCAGGGATCGGCGGGGAATCGGCTGGCCGGCCAATCCCCTGCTTCCATAGTCGGCCGGCGCGGTCGGACCATACGTGCACTTCGCGAACGTCCCCGATGATGCCCGCTTGCAGCCATTCGTTTGTTAGTCGGGCGCCTTCAGTCGCATGTCCCTGGTTGCCCATCTGGGTGGCAACTCCAGCAACGCGTGCCGCCTTTGTCAATTCACGGCACTCGAACAGCGTATGGGTTAGTGGCTTTTGACAGTACACGTGCTTGCCAGCTCGAATCGCAGCCATCGCCGCAACGGCGTGCGTGTGGTCAGGCGTTCCGACGGTCACAGCATCGATGTTGTTGGCTTCTTTTTCGAGCATCACGCGAAAATCTTTATACCGGCGAGCTTTGGGGAATGCTCGAAAACTGCCTGCCCCTCGCTCCTCGTCAACATCACAAAGGGCCACAATGTTTGCGCCGTTTCGAGCATGCGTGGCAATGTCGCCGCCGCCCATTCCGCCTGCCCCGATGCCCGCAACATTCACTTTCTCACTAGGCGGTACGAATTTGGGACCACCGAGCACGTGGCGAGGCACGATGGAAAACGACAACGCTGCGCCGCTGGCCGCCAAAAATGCTCGCCGCGAACCTCGTTGCGAACGGGACGTGTTGCCGGACATCGATCATTCCTTTCGAACCAAAGTCTTTGCGATTTCTAACAACTACTCGTCTGACAACTTGGGGACGAATCGTTCTTGAAGTTTCTTGAGCGTAAAGGCGTTGCCGCGGTCGAAAAACGCACGCATTTTCTTCGATTCCTCGTCGTCGCCGAACCCCAACCCTACAATCCGGACGCGGGTTGTCTGCGGGCTGGCTGCTTCGAAGTAAATGACGGTCCACATACTCTTGACCGCGTTCGGAAATGGGAATCCTTTGGGAGGCATTGTCACCTTTATAGACAGCATGCACTCCGGGTCGTAACAGATGATCATGTTCTCGATGGTCATCGGGTCGCCGATCTTGCCTTTCGGGTCGTAGTGGGTCCGCATCCGGCCGCCGATCTTCAGTTCGACCTCAGAGTGCGCCACCATCCACGACTCCTGCCCGATTTTGGTCGTGAAGGCCGCCCACACATCCTTTACCGGGGCAGTCACAATGCCCTCGTGGATCAAGCGGTCATATTCTCTCGAATCCTCGGCGAGACCCTGGATTGTGCCCCAGGCGATGGCAAGCAAAAGCACACTCAGTTTGATCTTCATTAAGCTTCCTTCCGTAGGTGAGCCGACAGGCACCGCAACTTTCTGAACGCAAATCCAACCCGATCGGCCGCTCGAGTGCTTCCCATTGTTCGGCCATGCGTCCGATTTCGGTCTCTATTCTCGATGCCGATTCGACTGGTGTGTGAGCGGCAGATCATTTCTGCCATCTCGGATCGCGGTGTCTGGGCGAGTATAGCGAATCGGGAATGTCCAATCACCATCGCCGTGAATTTGCATGACCGGCATTCTATTATTTTGGGGTCCTCCCGGCCCGGGTCCGTGCACAGGATTTTGCCCAAAACGACAACTTGCGTCCGATAGCTGTCAGCCGTCGACTGGCGAGGTGCTCGTAGGGGTTTCATTGTCGCTTTACAGTCTGTTTGGTAGATTCAGGCGAGAGAATGGCCGATGTGGCGGGTCGAGATTGTGCAACATCCAGTTCCCTTTTTACCCAGAGGTCGAGAGATGAGATCGATAACCAGTGCTTTCGTGGTGCCGGTCGTCTGTATCTGGGGGTGGACCGGCTTACAGGCCTCTGCGGAGGATGTTGTCTCGTTCAACAGGGACATACGTCCGCTGTTGTCCGACCGCTGCTTTGCCTGTCACGGCCCGCATTCAGAGAAGCGAGAGGCGGATCTGCGATTGGATGTTCCCGCTGGGGAGCAGGGTCCGTTTCACGCACGCGACGGATATCACGTGATCAAACCGGGGGCTCCGGATTCCAGCGAAATCTGGTCGCGCCTGACAACGGATGACGCAGCGCTGCAGATGCCGCCCAGCAAGTCGGGCAAGAAGCCTTTGACCGATGCGCAGAAGGAGCTAGTTCGGCAGTGGATTCTGCAGGGGGCGCCGTACGAAGAGTTCTGGGCGTTTGTGCCACCCCGGCCGCAAGTCGCACCCTTGGTCAGGGATGTCGGTTGGTTGGCGGGTCGGATCGACCGGTTTGTACTGGCCAGTCTGGAAAAGAAGCAGTTGAAGCCCCAGCCTCGCGCGGACAAGCGGACGTTGATCCGTCGAGTCACCTTCGATCTTACCGGTTTGCCCCCCACGCGCGAGGAGATTCACCGCTTCGAGGAAGATGATACCCCGGACGCCTATCCGAAATTGATCGATCGTTTACTGGCGACGCCTCAATACGGCGAGCACATGGCCCGCTACTGGTTGGATCTGGTGCGTTTTGCGGATACCAACGGCATGCATCACGATCACTATCGCGAGCTGACGCCCTTCCGCGAAACGCACTAGATCCAACCAGTAGCGGGCCATGTGTTCGCCGTATTGAGGCGTCGCCAGTAAACGATCGATCAATTTCGGATAGGCGTCCGGGGTATGATCTTCCTCGAAGCGGTGAATCTCGTCGCGCGTGGGGGGCAAA
>JANNPR010000660.1:0-4481 GCA_031400345.1 Planctomycetota bacterium
TACGAGTACGAGTACGAGTACGAAGGTACTATGTGCTTAACAATTAACCGAAGGGGGCTTGGCATAGTAGTGGCGCCAATTGATGAACCCCCCTATGGCGTTGGGCGAAGCACTCTGCTTCACCTTCCAAATGGCAGTGACGGTCGCTGTTATGGGTCGATGACGTCTACCAGTTCTCCACGACCGAGCCCCATGATCACGTCGGTGGCCGCGCGGAAGAACCAGTCCCTGTCGAGGCCACCCGTCAGGGTATCGACAGCTCCTGCGTCATCGAACACTGTGCGGCCGACGCCATCTCCCTTTAGCCTAACGCCGAGGACACCGGCGCGCAGGTTCGTCACCCGAGTAAGGTAGCTCTTGGCGGGGTCACCCCATTCCGCCAGAATGATCCGCAACGCGGCTTCGTTGCCATCATGCGAGGTGGTACTTCCGATTAGCAAGTCGTCGCCACTGTCGCCGAAGATATTGTCCGCCCCGGTACCGCCGATCAGTACGTCGCGGCCGGTATTACCGCGGATCGTATCGTTGCCTGCTCCACCGAGTAGCATGTTGTTGAGAGTGTTTCCCGTGATGGTGTCCCCGAGACGGCCACCGATCACTTCTTCAAAGGTAAACGCCGAACCCAGGATGAGCCTGAGGCCCACGTTGATTACCTGGGCGGCGGCATTCCCCAAGTCGATGGTCACCGACCGCCTGGCGGTGGAGCTGAAGTTCAGCGTATCCACTCCACCTCCCGCCTCATCGAGCGTATCGGTCCCCAAGGAGGCATCCGTGTCGAATACGTAGATGTCGCTGCCCGAACCACCCACGAGCAAGTCATCGTCGCCATCTCCCTTCAGCGTGTCATCGCCCGTGCCCCCGCGGATCGCATCGTTGCCTGGTCCACCAAAGAGGATGTTGTTGAGAATGTTTCCCGTAATGGAATCCCCGAGACTGCCACCGATCACTTTTTCAAAGGTAAACGCCGAACCCAGGATGAGCGTGAGGGCCGCGTTGACGGCCTGGGCTGCGGCGTTCGCCAAGTTGACGTCCACCGAACGCGTGGTAGTGGAGCTGAAGTCCAGCGCGTCCGCCCCGCCTCCCGACTCGTCGAGCGTATTGGTCCCCAAGGCGGCGTCCGTGTCGAATAGGTACGTGTCGTCGCCCGAACCACCTACTAGTAAGTCATTGCCGCCACCTCCCCTCAGCGTGTCATTGCCCGCGCCTCCGCGGAGGGTGTTGGCCGACCCGTTGCCCGTGATCGAGTCCGGTCCATTCCCACCATTCACCGTCGTCGTAGTGCCCGCGGGGAAAGCGGGGTCCATCGTTAGAAGCGTAATGGAATTCCCAAGATTCCCCAGGTTGACTGTCAGGCTGGTGGTTGGATTAGTGAACGACGTATCTTCGAAGGTGGGCCCGCGAATTTCCGAGGTGTTGAGAGCCCCTCCGAGATCATTGCCCACGACGACCCCCGGATTGAACCCCGCCGGCAAATTGAAGACGATGTTACTCACGCTGCCGACATTAAGCAAAACGGGCGCTAGGCCCGTGTAACTGATCGTCCGTGCGACCGGCCCCGCTTGCACGAGATTCACACTCCCGTCGGTGGTATTGGTGAACGATTCGGTGATAGTCGTGAACGCACCACCGGTGACTCTCAGGGTATCGCCCGCGCCACCTTGGCCGTTGAAGGCCAGTCCGCCGCTGGGGATCGGGTTGCCGTTGACGAAATCGACGCGCAGCGTGTCAGTGCCCGCCCCGCCGTTGATCGTCAGCTTGATCAGGTCGGCCAGCACGTAGGTGTTGGTGACACTGCCGTCGATTATCACCTCGATGCGGCTCAGATTGGCGGCATTCTTCCGTAGCACAATGCTATTGCTCGCCGCACTGGCCGTAATAGTCGGCCGAGGGTTCATTAGAAATGACGCGATGCGAGTCGGCCTGGCACCCGTCCCACCGGCTCCCGCCAAGTGGGACGTGAACCAGAAGGTACTGTCGTCGAGCGGGTCGACGCTCATCGCGGCGTAGTCTCCCCACCGCTGAGGCTCAACGATTGCATCGGCGTCGCCTTGGAAATTCGTGCCGTTCCGGATGATCTGCTCGGGGCGCAGCGTTCCGGCCGCGTCACCGGCCAGGCGAGCAGCGTAGCGGAGGCCGGCGAAGACTTCGGCGGCATTGTTGCTATTCGTAATGCTGTATCCCGTCGCCATGTTCCCTGCTCCGTCCATGGCCGTGCTGCCCATCCAGCGGTGCAGGATCTGGTTTTCGGCGGCGAGCCCGCCGGGCTGCGGCAAGTGATTCCCCTGTTGTTGAATGGCCCAGTTGGCGCCGACCTTGCGCATTTCGTACCAGCGGATCCCGGCCACTTCCTTAACGGCAACCGGAATCAACGGCTCAACGTCAATCGTCTGGTTGAACACCATGGTCTGATGGGTGCCGAAATTCCGGTACTTCAACTGCATCATCGATCGATTAGAAAGTGCATCGACGGTATCAATCGTGTCGGGTTGCGGAATGCAGTCCCGTATACCTTTGCCATTTCGGTTGCATGTCATGATGTCGAACGCGTTGGGAATGAGTGTGTTGACAAGCGGGAAAGCAAGCGTCTCGGCGGCGAAGTTAGGAGTCGCCGCGAAGACCTGGATCCGGTCGACCGGGTTCATCGGATCCTGCTGGCCGTCCACCGAGCGAACAAAGTAATTCGGCGTTCCAACGGGGGGCGCGGGGCCATCCAGGTCGGCGGGGAGAATCCGCGTATCGCGGACCCCCGGCGCACCGAGGGAGGGAATCGTAGTTTTGACGAAAGTTGCAGCGGCACCGGTCAACATTTTCGTTCGATCGAACGCGTAGATCCCGAGATTCGAACCCTCGTAGCTCGACATGTAATACCCATTGGGCCACACGCCGATTTTGGGGTAATCGGGAAAGACGCCGGTATTGAAAGTGTAGTCGAACCAAGTCCCGGCGGTGGGGTTCGGCGTCTGTGATACAGCAAAGCACATGTGGTTGGGGTTGGCGAATTGGCTCAGTAACCAACGGTCGGCCAAATGGTCGTAAACCACAATCGGATCCCCGGCATTGCTGCGGCAAGGATTCCCTACCGGCCACAAGTTGCCGAGCGTCAGCGGGCCGGCGAGCGAGTTGCCAAGCTTGTCCCAGATCTGGTACTGCGTCGCATTGACCATCTGCACATAGTGCTTCGGTCCCACGTCCCCAACGGTGTCGGGTGGATTGGACCCGGACGTTATCCCCGACACGTTCACGATGGTGGCGGCAAGCACCCGGCGATCTTCGAGCGATTCAATAAACAGTGGTCGACGGCGCAACGCTCGCCCCGACCGACTGGAAATATTGACCGATCGTGAAGACAAAAACACTTGGCGGGGATGACGGTCTCGGCGGTCACTGCGACTTTGACGTGCTGACGATTTCATAGCGCTACATCCAGATCTGATGTAATAACATGATCCAACGTACGCACGATCTACAGCATGACGTGACTTGCGACGCCGTCCGACTGACTCCAACACCAGGGCACTGCTTAGCGAAGCTTGGGTAGCCAATTTTCTGGTGCTAGCGGAATCCAAGCAGAAAGAATTGTTCCAACGCACGACGTCGATGTCACACAGGTCTTCGAATCCGCAGCAGGAGAACGCATTCGGGGACCGTTGTCCAGAAAATTTTTGACAACTGCTCAGGCGCCGACGGATCGGCGGTTTCGATTTGCGACAGCATGCGAATGAGGCCGGACAAATTCCGGACCGGAATGATATATTTGACAAACCCAATCCACGCCTGCTCCCGCTCATGTTCCGAGTAGTCGAGCCAAGTGAAGGAAGACATTTTCAACAACCAAGAATTTCAATGTATGAAAGCTTGGCCTGACGTATCAGTCGTCAGTCGGCAGCAAAGACGGATGCTCCTTGAACTCTATTTCGACCGCACAAATAATCCCGACGGAGCGGATCCACATGAAATTGTCGCTCTCGGTCAGGATTGCGGAATCGGCGTGTAAGACACGGCTCAATGTTCCGTTCACAGATCTCGTGCAGTTGGCCGGCGAATTGGGTTATCGCGGCATTTGCATGCGGGCCAGTGTCGGCGGAGTCGCGACGCCACGGGTGGAACTTGAGCGTATGCGAACCGAGATTGAACGAGCTGGTCTGTGCGTGTCAATGGTGACGGCGGATTGCGATGTGCCGCTGAACAACGAATTCGGTCCTACTAGCTTGCGAGATATTGGGCCTAGTTTGGATGTTGCTCAATCACTCGGCAGTTCCCTGATTCGAGTGTGCCTGAAAACCGAGTACGATATCGAGTACGCTCGACGTGCCGCGGACGAAGCCGTCGAACGCGGAATTCGTTTGGCTCATCAATGCCATACCACGACGCTTTTCGAAACCATCGATCGGTCCCTGGAAGTACTGAAACAGATCGGACGTACAAACTTCGGGCTGATTTACGAACCAGCAAACTTGATGCTCTGCGGGCAACCATATGGC
>JANNPR010000732.1:0-3840 GCA_031400345.1 Planctomycetota bacterium
TCCATAGTCATTTAAGTGATGCGGAGCGACATTGGCATTGGCGACGGATCGCCAATGGCGATGTGCAAGTGGTAGTGGGTGCTCGCAGCGCGGTGTTTGCGCCGACACCTCAATTGGGATTGATCGTGCTTGACGAGGAACACGATTCGTCATTCAAACAAGATGTTACGCCTCGATATCACGCTCGCGACGTGGCGCAGTTTCGCGCAAGCGAATTGAATATTCCTTTGGTGCTTGGCTCGGCAACTCCTTCGCTGGAGAGTTGGTGGCGCGCACATCACGGTCAGCATCGATTGATTGAATTACCGAACCGAGTTCTCAACCGGCCTCTACCGGCGGTGGGGATAATCGATCTCCGCAGTGAGTTCCAGAACCGCCGATTGCGCGGTGCACTCAGTCGACCCTTGTCGCAAGCCATCTCGCAAGTGCTCCGAGACAAGGGACAAATCATCCTCTTGTTAAATCGGCGAGGTTTTTCTACATCGATACAATGTCCGGCATGTGGACAGGTTGTACGTTGCCCTCATTGTGATATTGCCTTGACCCACCATCGGGCCGGCGAACAGGCAATTTGTCATTATTGCGATTATCAAATCCAAGCCCCTAGCTCATGCCCATCCTGCCACTCAGATGGAATTAACTATAGCGGTCTCGGCACACAACGGCTGGAGGCTGAGATACGTTCTGGGTTTCCGGAAGCCAGCGTGCAACGTATGGATTCCGATACCATGCGTAAGCCAGGTAGCCATGAGAAGGCGTTCACTCGATTTCGGGAAGGCGAAACGGATATTCTGCTGGGGACGCAAATGATCGCCAAGGGCCTGGATTTCCCAAACGTCATGCTGGTAGGTGTGATCAACGCGGATACCGCGTTGCATTTCCCAGATTTCCGCGCTGCGGAACGCACCTTTCACCTAGTTACCCAGGTAGCTGGAAGAACCGGACGCGGCGAACGGGGTGGACGAGTCATTGTGCAAACCTTCAGTCCTGACCACCCTGCCATAGTCGCTGCCGCGCGCCACGATTTCGTCAAATTCGCTCAGCAAGAACTCGCTGTTCGACAGCAGTACCAATATCCGCCGGTGTCGTCGATGATCCGCGTTGTTGTGCGAGGTGAACAACAATTAATTACCGTTCAATTCGCAGAGAACGTCGCCGAGAGGCTACGCATGGCCGCTTCGCAAATTGATGGGGATGTACGAATTCTCGGTCCCGCCCCGGCTCCCATTGCCAAACTGCGTGGCCAATTTCGTTTCCATATGTTGCTAGTCAGCGAACGTCCCGATGCGCTACGTGATCTGATTCGTTCGATAAGAAACGAATGCAAGGTTCCCAATGACGTGCAGTGGATTGCGGACGTCGATCCCCTGGACATGCTGTAGTAGGCCCACGGCGTGTGCCTACAACCACGACTACCACCAAAATTCGGTACGAACGTACCGGAGACCTTTGTTGAGTAGGATCCGGCCTACCGGTTGGGCACCACAGCTTATCCGGGCATAACCGGTCATACCCGGCCGTAATTCAGAATCTGGCCGATCAAGGTAGGTATAGACAACAATGCTGCTTTGAACATCCCCTTCTTGCGCGCTTGGGGCGATTCGATCAACCTTTGACTCGAATGTTTCAAACGGAATCGCTCGTGCCTTCAACTCAACTCGTTGTCCTTCAACGACGTCTCGAATCTCTTCCTCGGGCAACTTGATTTCGATCAGTAATGATGATAGTTCTTCTACGACGCAAATTAGGTCACCTTCACTTAAATACTGTCCGACTTTTTCCTTTAAGCGAGGCGTCACAACCACGCCTGGCTCATCGCAAGTCACTGGAAGCTGAGCTTTAAGTTCGTGGTGGTATTTTAGCTCTTCTTGCAAGCGAGCGAGTTTGGCCTCTTCGGCTTGAATCAATTCAACTCTGCTACCAGCTTGGAGAAGTTTCATCGCGCCTTTTTCGTCGGAGAGCTCCTTTTCGCGTTTGGCGAGTTCTTGTTCCGCCTCTAACGTTCCGAGCTTTTCTCGAGTCGCCTTTTCGGCTATAGCTTGCTCCAATAGTGCCGTGGCAACTTCTACTTTTTTTCCTTCCTCCTGGTATTGTTGTGCGCTTATGGCGTTCTTCCTGAATATTTCTTTGGTGCGGGCCAAGGTCAGCTTCGCACTGGCGACCTCAGCCTGAAATTGCCGCACTTTTTGCTCAAGCCTCGACAACTCGTCCCCAACCCCTTCTTCCGCTCGAACGAGATTATCCTTTGCCATATCTCTCCATTCCTCGGCTCTTGCAATTCGCTGTTTTTGCTCGTCAAGCTCTTCCGGACGAGTTCCTTGGCGAATCAAGTGTAGACTCGCCTCAACTTCAGCGACTTCGGCTTCTTTTCGAGTTATTCGACTTTCGAGGTCCGGAACTTCCAAGCGCGCTAATATTGCGCCGGGCGAGACTTGGTCACCTTCGTCAAAATTTACTTCTCGTAAAAATCCTGCGATTGGGGTCCGGACCTCGTATCGTTTAAGCGGGCAAACTTCGAAAGTGCCACTTGCCCTCTTTTCTAACGGAACGACACATAGCGCAGTCCCTGCACCTGCAATTATTAGTAGGATCACAGCGACGCGCCGGCGACGCGTGGTTAGCATTTTGGCGAATTCCCCCTTCGTTAGCCCGGAACTCAAGCCCCTAATAGCGACGAGAGCTAGAATTGCCACCAATGCAATACCTATGCCGCCGATACGCTCGCATAGCGCCTGGCCTATAATTGTCAACATGGTAAACGTGGCGAAGACCGAAAATGTCCAACACGCGACACCATATGCGACAAGAATGTGACCTCGCGCCGCTTTTTCAGGTTTGGGAGCTCCCCATAATAGCCACCGCACATGGCCCATCACATACCCGAGAGCCTCCTGCCGCAGATTCGGCATTTCCAGCCAATCGCTCAGAAGATAGTACCCGTCCAATTTGAAGAACGGATTGCAGTTGAAGAAAATCCGAAACCCGGAAACCGTGATCACCGTCAAAGCCAAATAGTTGATGAAAACATCTTCCACGGTAAAACGCCAGACAAATACGGCGATCGCCCAGATAAAACCCTCCACGTAACCACCAGCGGCAGTCACCCACAACCGCTTTTGCTTATCGCTTATTAGCCAAGCATCCGACACATTGCAGTAGAAACATGGCATGAAGTACATCAATAAAAAGCCCACTTCAGGAACTTCACCACCATGCCGCTTGCAGGTCAGTCCATGACCGAACTCATGAATAGTGGTAATCCCAAGCAGGGTAATCCAAGCTAAAACAAAACTCACACCGCTTACGCGATTGGAGAGTTGTTGCCCAATTTCATGACTATTACTGAAAGCGAAGCCGACTGCCGCAGCAATCATGGATGCGGAGATCGCGAAAAATGTTTTGGTCCAGCAGAATCCCAAATACGGGATCAGCCAAGTCATCAAGCGATCAGGATTGAAGAAGTTTTTTCGCCAATACAGCAAATTGAACCGACGTGCGCGTGCTTGGGGCGGCTCTTTTGAAGGAGTGGGCTGCGGCCCAGTTGAGTCCGAAGGGTCGGACGAGTCGTTCGGCAGTAATTCGATAATTCCCTTGTTCGCAGCAATCTTGATGAAGTCGGCGAGTTCATCAGTTGTTAAATCTCGCCCAAAGCGGGCCTTAAAAGCCTCCTGGATTGCCTCGGTTTTGGTCGTGCCATCGAAGCGTTCCCAAAGGAAATGCTCTTCCTGACCGAATTGGAAATATCTCCCCTGCCGAGGGTCCTTGATGATCACCTGGCCGTCCGCTCCGGAAGCGCGCACGAGCAAGTCGGTACGGCGTACAGGTACTTTCGGGGCTACC
>JANNPR010000769.1:0-2096 GCA_031400345.1 Planctomycetota bacterium
CGTTCTCAGCACTGGCTTGCCGCCGAAAGAGCCGCCGTCTGTAAGTCCAAGCAACTTCGGCGGCGGCCAGTGGCACACTCCCTCCCTCGCTGCACTCGTATGAGCAGCACGGAGCTTATTTGCTCCAATCTCGCCGCTGCCGTGAGCTGGGGATATCCATCTTCTGTCGGTATTTGGTGATGGTGCGACGCGCGACATTTAGGCCTTGCTTCTTCAGCTCCATCACGAGCTCATCATCGCTTAGCGGATTCTGTTTATCTTCCTTGTCAATTGTTTCCTGAAGTTTGATGCGAATCGTATCCCAGGCGACGTCTTCGCCTTCGTCGGTTCGAGTTCCCCCGACGAAGAACTTTCGTAAGGGCAGGATGCCTCGAGGGGTTTGCATCCATTTGTCGTCAACGGCCCGGCTAACAGTGGTCACGTGAACGCCTACTTGGTCGGCGATCTGTTGCATTTTCAGTGGTTCGATAAATTCCGGGCCCTCGTCTAAGAAACGCTGTTGGAAATCAACTACCGCCTGAGCGACTTTTCTCAACGTGTTGCGGCGCTGCTCGATGGATTCGATCAGCCACTGGGCGGCACCGATTTTTCGCTTAATAAACTCGCGCTCTTCCGGAGAGGCATCGCCATTTACCAGACGCTGCCGGTAATACTCGCTGATCCGCAATGTTGGAAGCCGGCCTTCCTCCATTACGACTCGGTATTTGCCGTCCTCCCCCCGTTCAATAGCGATCTCGGGCGTGATCGTAGGCGCAACCATATCGGAAAATCGAGCTCCTGGTTTGGGATTCAGCTTCCGCAACTCTTGCCAGGCTTCTTGAATTTCATCTACGGAGAAACCCGTCGCTTTTTGAATGAGAGGAATTCGATTATCCCGCAGATCCTCTAAGTGCTTTTCAATGAGCGCCTTCATCTCATCAAACATGTACATATCCGGATCGAGCTGCAGTAACAAACATTCGCGTAAGTCTCGAGCGGCAATACCGGGTGGATCAAGATGCTGAACCAGTATCAATGCCTGTTCCGCCAGCGAAAGCAACTCGGGTGCTGCATCGGACGGCAATAGATCACCCAAACTGCAGCGTAAATATCCCCCATCTCGGGCATCCAGACTGGAAATAATTCGTTCCGCCATTTTTTCTGTTTCGGGATCCAACTCCAACTCACCGAGTTGATGCAACAGATAGTCGTGCAGGGACTCGGGACGGTCCGCTACATTCGACATCGCGTCATGCTTGCGGTCCCCATCTTCATCCATGCGAGTCTGAGAAGCTCGGGGACGTTCGTCGAAGTACTCCGGAACTTCCTGGTCGAGATTGAGCAGGCGTTCAAAGTCGTCGGCATTGTCGCTCTTAGGGTCGACGACGAGTTCTTTTTCATTGGTGGTCGGCGAATCCGAACTCTCTCTTTCAAAGGTCTCCTCCGGGAGATTGGGGTCCTGCTCTTGTAATTCCAGGATCGGATTCTCGTTTAACTCTTGGTCAATACGCTCCTGCAGGGCCAGCAACGGAAGCTGCAAGAGTTCCATGGATTGAATCATGCGGGGAGACATCTTCTGGACTTGAAGTTGCCGTGTTTCAAGACCAAGGGAAAGCCGCATGGTTCATTGCCTATAAAATGAGGAGAAAAGCTCGATCAACGTAAGTTCGCCTCGCGCAAGGAATTCCTTCGAGCAACGTGCGAAGTTACTGGTTCTCAGCAACTAGCGTGCCGACGTCGGCTAGGATTATAACAATTTTTTTGAGGTCAGGTGAAATTATTCTTGCTCGCAAGGAATTCTACATCGAGTTTCTAGCAAACCGCGTTCTGAATCCGCCGGTAAATACCGCCCGCACCCGAATTCTACAAAATGCCCCGATTCGCTCGTCGACTATCAAATTCCAGGTGGGATTGGCTCCGTCCGCGATGGCGAGGAGTGCTAAAAGGGTTAGCCATATTGGGGGGATTATGACGTGAAAGACCATGTGGAGGTCGGTAATTTGCTTTGGCGAACCGGATTTGTGGAGGCGCTCTCCGTAGCGTCCGCACCGTCCGTCGATCAGGGGCGGGGTGGATAGGATCGAATTGCGATCTGCTCCTTCTGTTGTGGGCTAGCT
>JANNPR010000773.1:0-2615 GCA_031400345.1 Planctomycetota bacterium
GCAAAATAGCCATCCGCGATTCCCCAGTCGGCAATGGTTCGAGTAACCCGATGAATGACTTGCCGGACGCTGCGCTCCCGTTCCGGCGTTCCGTTTTCACCATAAAAGTATTTGCTCACAACTACGTTGGTGGCCAGTTGAGTCCAGGCTGCCGGGATTTCGACATCCTTCTGCTCGAACATCGACTTCCCGCTTTCATCCTTGATCGCCGCAGTGCGTAATTCCCATTCCACCGTGTCAAACGGGTCGGTCGCCTGCGAAGGACAAAAGATTGGGTTTACGGAGATTCCCACGGACGATCGAGTAGCTGGAAACTGCTGCGGTTCCGACATCAAAAGATCACCCTGAGAACGATTGGTTTTAACGCGCACCATCCATGCACTCCTTGAAAAGACAGTTGCATCGCAGAGAAAAGAGCGGAAGTGTACTAAAATACACTACTAATCGGAAATTCACTAGAGAAAAAAGTTGACTGTTTCCCTCGCTTGCTCCCAATTTCCTAATTGGCCCAGTCCGCCAAAACGTTTATGAACCACCATATATTGTAGCCGGCACTGATGCTGCCACAACAAATGGGTGTGAGGCGAGAGTTTAACCATTTCCTAATGATCGTCAATTAGAAACATTTCGAGCGTCGCAAGTCGCTTGTCTGCTACCGAATTACGTCTCAAACAACAATTTCGAACGAGAACGTCCTAAGGTGCCAATCGCATTCGTAACTCGATCAGGTCAAGTGAGTTGGAGAAATTTTTGACCGGCACTCAATACGTTCGGTTTTTTAGATCAAATCCGGATTTTTTTTCGGTCGCAGAAAAATGGCAGTCGTCAGCAAGAAAAGGCGACGCGTTCAAGATCGGGCTAGAAACACGTTCGTTCGGCGACAATTCGGCGGAACAGAAACACTAATCCCCACTAATCAAGCCCTATTGGGATCCGGTGTTGACCGTAAAAACCAACACTGAATCTCATCCGTGTCGAGAAGCGGAGATCCGTGTTCCCGTGTCCTGATTTTTAACTTTGGTACGAATATGCAATGGATTTAGTATTTACTGCCGACTGCCGACTGCCGACTGCCGACTGTTAGCGCTACTTCTCGCGGGGAATTTCGCGCCCATGAGGATCCTGATCGGGACCCGCTAACTCACGGGATAGAGCCTCTCGGATTTCAGGGGTGATGAAGTGCTCAACCCGGGCCGCCGTTTGATGCAAGTGATCGCCTTCCAACGGGAAATGTTTCGCCATATAGCTTTCCCACAAGCGATGGGATCGCACCAGTTTACCGGCACGTTCTCGACCGCGTTCTGTAAGTTGCAGTCCGTTGTGATCGACACGAACTTCTCTTCGCCACGCCAGAGCTCGGATCGCGATCCATCTGGCCCATCCACGGAGTTCCAGTGTCGACCAGGCGCTGGGAACAGGGGACCCTGTTGTCGCGATAGAAACCGAAGTCTCTTGCAGGCGATACAACATCCCCAAGACGTCTTCGGTAGCAATGCGGAGCGATAATTGCGCTTGCGACCACGCTTTGGCGACGATGCCATGCCGCGGGCCGAATAGTGCCGCAGTGAGGAAAAGGCATCCACCGGCCACCGCCATCATGCCCGCTGTGCTGGCTGTTTGGACCGTGCTGAATCCCAACCTCGAAAATATCATTTGGGGAAGGGTGATCGCCGCCGCGTGTCCGAGGATGGCGCAAAGAGCGGCCGTAAAGAGGCTCACGATAATCATCAGCCACAGACGATCGGTCAGCAAATGGGCAGTGGCCGCAGGAACTATAAGCATGGCAATAACGAGAATGGCCCCCACACTCTCGAACGCGGCGACCACAGTTGCCGCAGTAACGCTCATCAAAATGTAATGTATCGACCGAGCCGGTATGCCTATGGCCGTAGCAAAAGCCGGATCGAAGGCACTAACTCGGAGCTCTTTATAGAACACCGTGATCAAGAGCAAGTTTCCCAACAGTACCAAACCATTAACAACGGCCGATTCCGGAACACCGCCTCCAACATATGCCGTTTCAACGGAACCGTATAGTACGCAGTCCGCATCGATATGTGCGTCGTCCGCAGCCAATCGTATGAGCAACAAACCGGCCGAAAACATCACAGTAAAGACGACTCCTAAAGCGGCACCCGCTTCAACTTTCCCTTGTTTTTGAATCCACTCGCTCAGGGTTGCCGCCAGAATCCCCACCGCAATGGCGCCACCGACGATTAACAGATGCTGAGTTGCGGACATGGATTCAGCGGAGATCCAACCCCAACGGTAAAGGCGCATTGCGAAAAGGTATCCCAAGGTGATTCCCAACAGGGACGTGTGACTTAGAGCGTCCCCCATCATGCTCTGCCGACGCAGCAAAAGGAAACAGCCTGGAAGACTACAGGCCATAGCAGCCAGTGCTCCAGTGATCGTAATCCAAGTGTCTAAATCGCCCCAGTCGCCAAGTGCCTCGATGAACTCTTGAATCATCGGACCAATCCCCCAGAGCCTGCTTCAGTAGGCTGAAGGATGGCGTGAGGACTTATGGGAACCTCATGCTTAGGCGTTTCATTTGCCAACAGTTCTTCTAGCTCGGCCAGTCAAGGGGCTCCCAAAACATGTTCCATTTCGTC
>JANNPR010000814.1:0-1450 GCA_031400345.1 Planctomycetota bacterium
GACGCGCTTCACCACTTCGGAACCAGATTGAACCGCCTCGGACTCGGATAAGAAAATCTTCTTACCATCCTTCGTTTCCCACCATTCAGCCAACATCAACCCAAGCACGATGCAGTTGCGAAAGGGATGTGGAAAGGGATGGGTAAACCGCTGCGGATCAACAGGTAGTTGTTCTTCCTCAGTAGGCGCGCTATCTGGTCCGAACAGCATCGTGCTGATTGCCAAATGGATGTAAAACCAGCCGCGAGTCTGATCAATGGCCTCGCTAATAAAGTCAGCGGGGAATTGCTGTTTGAATTTCTCTTGACGCTCATGAGGAAACCCCCATTGCGCAAAAGGCATGGCACCGCTGTCGTACCAGCAGTCAATTACCTCAGATACGCGCCGCATTCGACCACCGGCTTCGAAGGGTGAATCGTATGTGACAGCATCAATGTAGGGCTTGTGCACCCTCAGATCGTCTGGAAGATGTGGATTCTGTTTTTTGGCCTGATCCCAGACGTCCATGCCAGCGACTCCCGGCATAGCCATCAGCTCGGCCCAACTGGCAATGGCTTCCATCTTTGCGGACTTGTCGCAAACCCAGATCGGCAGCGGCGTGCCCCAATATCGTTCGCGAGACAAAGCCCAATCGACGTTCGTCTCCAAAAAATTTCCGAAACGTCCGTCGCGGATGTGCTCGGGTAGCCAATGGATCCGACAGTTATTTTCCAGCATCCGATCTTTAAATTGCGTCGTGCGGATAAACCAGCTCTTGCGTGGGTACTGAATCAGCGGATCCTCTTCCGCTCGCCAACAAAACGGATATTGGTGCAAATACTGCTCTTGGTGATAGAGCATCCCCTTCAATTTTAATTCTCGGATGATGTCTTTGTCGCAGTCTTTGACCCAACGTCCCTGATATGCTCCTGCGTCGGCGGTAAAGGTACCATCCGGAGCAACTGCGCAGATTAGTTGAGGCCCTTCGCCCGGAAAAAACCGTTTCTGTTCGGCGACAAGCACATCGAAATCAACTTCGCCGAACGCAGGTGCCTGGTGTACTAGCCCAGATCCACTATCGATTGAGACAAAGTCGGCTGCCACCACACGCCATCCGACATGCTGACTACCGCCAGCTACGAGCGGGCCGGTTTTCGAGCCGAACTGCCGATAATAGCCCTCGAAAGGAGGCAGGTATCTTTTTCCGACCAAGTCGATCCCAGGGCAACGGCTTTCAACGATCAGGTCGTGTTTAGTCTTTGTGGCAATCGTTTCCACAAGTTCCGCGGCCATGATTATCCGCTGACCCGCTTGGCTGTCCAAAACAGTCACGTAGTTGAGCTTTGGATTGACGGCTGCGTATTGGTTACTGACTAAGGTCCAGGGCGTTGTGGTCCAGACGAGCAGACTTGTGTCCGACACATTCCCCTTGTCATCCAGCAACGGGAATCGGACGTACACGCTGGGATCA
>JANNPR010000869.1:0-6054 GCA_031400345.1 Planctomycetota bacterium
CAACCCATCCCGAACTGCTTGATTGGTTGGCGACGGATTTAATCAGCGGCCAGGGAAACTCTGCGGTCGACTCAACAGACGACGGGCAGTCCGAGCGAGGTTCCTTGAAACGCCTGCATCGAAACATCGTACTTAGCGCCACCTATCGCCAGTCGTCGCAATACATCTCGGACTTTGCGGCGCGCGACGCGGATAATCGCTGGCTATGGCGCTCGAATCGTCGCCGACTGGATGCCGAATCGATCCGCGACTCGATACTGTCATTAGCCGGCATTTTGGATTTTCAGATGGACGGTCCCTCGGTGCGACAGTTCATTCAGACGCCCGGCATACATGTGACCCCCAATGTCGATTATTTGAACTTCGATGTGAATGCGCCTGCCAATCGCCGTCGGAGCGTCTATCGTTTCGTTTTTCGAACGCTACCCGATCCTTTCATGGATGCATTGGACTGTCCGGATGCTTCGCAGCTAACACCCAAGCGAACGTCGTCGGTCACTGCTTTGCAGGCATTGGCTTTGTTGAACGACAAATCGTTATTGCATGGTTGTCAAGTTCTGTCAGAACGGCTCGAGAGAGAGAACGGTACCGTGGTCGATCAAGTCGCGGCGGCTTACCTTATCATTTTTGGACGTGAAGCCGAGCCGCAGGAAAAAATGCTCGCAATCCGTTTCGTTGAGCGACATAGCCTGGCTAGTTTTTGCCGCTTGTTGACCAACACGAACGAGTTCATATTCGTAGATTAGCCAAACTTGACCGCCGTTCGCTAGGCTGCGACGATAGTGGCCTTGCGAACCGAATAACCGGCACGCCCGTTGTATTCTGCCACGATGACTGGGGAAGTTTTTCCGACAGGGGAACAAATTCACGCGCGCGCAACGTTTGGACGATAAAACCTGTGTGGTCACGGACGGCACACTGCGTTGCAAGTTATCTGCCGAACACGCCGAGGAGCGCAGCCGTGACCAAGAAAAACATCCCCGAGTATCTGCGCCTGCACGTTGAAGAGGCACTCGAATCCGCAACAAAGATTTGCGCGTCGCCGTACACGGCACTCGAAAAATCATTTGCCGAAGTTGCGGGCTGGGGTCTGCAAGTGCACTCGACCGCGCACGGCGCATCTCCGAAGACGCTGGCGACGTACCAATCCGCGAGCGACAGATCCTCTCGCATCTTGCTGCGACTCATCGACGAAATCAAGAATGGGGAGAGCGATTCACCCGCCACAGCGCATTGCGATCGCGCTGCTGCCGAGCGACTCGCCGCCGCAATTGGCGATGTCTTTGCTGAACTAGAACGGACTCAAACCGCATTATGGGAACGCGAAGCGGAACTGGCTGCCGGTGTTCCCATCACGCACAGACCCGAGGACGAAGCACACCTGGCGGTGCGACTGGAAGCCGTGTTGAAGGGTGGCGCTGAAGCCATTGGTTGTCAGGCCGCCGGTTTGTATTTGCTGGACGCGGCCACTACCGAATTGAAGTTGCGTGCCTCCTGGGGACTGCCTCGCCAAAGGTTGCTTAACTCGGCTAGGTCGCTCCGCGACGCTTTCGCAGATTTGGAAGCCATGCTCGGACACGCCGTCGTATTGGAAGACGCGCAGCTACTTCCTAACTGGCGATCTCCGGAAGATTTCCCTTCGGCGATATGCGTACCGGTTTCCACTTCTTCGACACCGCTGGGAACACTTTGGTTCTTCTGCAACCGCTGCCGCGACTACACCAGCAAGCAGACGAACCTAGCAGAGATTATCGCCGGCCGTATTGTCGCCGAGTTAGAACGTCAGATGCTTATTTCTGAGTCGCTGCAATCGCGGCAGCTGGAGCGTCAGGAACACTCGGTCGCACGCCGACACCAGACCTACCTGCCACAATTGCCATTACCGATCGACAACTGGGATGTGGCGGGCTGGTCCGTTCCAGCCGATAAGTTTGGGGGAGACTTCTACGACTGGTGTGTGCTGGCAGATGGTTGTCCCGCATTAGCCGTTTGCGACGCGGATGGTCCTGGCTTCGAAGCCTTCCAAACAGCGACCATGATTTATACGGCACTCAAGTCTCACGCCGGTTACGCACACGATTCCCGACAGATGCTGAACCGATTGAACGAGACCATTTGGAGCGGTTCCGAAGGGGATCAGTTTGGTTCGTTGTTTTACGCCAAGTTGCACCCCGAGAGCAACGAGTTCGAATACAGCTGCGCCGGTCAGATGCTGGGACTATTTGTCCGCGGCGCGAAGGTAGAAATACTAAGCATGGATTCTCCGCCTATAGGGAGCGGGCCGGACTACGAGTATTCGTGCGAGCGTCAGCAGTTCGGTTCGGGCGATGTCATGATCATCCTCAGCAGCGGCATTTGGAATCACTACACCTTGGCGGACCGGGCCAGGCTAACAGCCGCGATTGGCAAACTGGTGACCACCCGACATTCGGCATCAGCCGCCGACCTGGTCCAAGCAATTCGCGACCATTTGGATTCGCCACCCTCCGACTGCCCCATCGACGATCGCACCGTGCTGGTAATCAAACGACGCACTTAAGGTGGCACGTCCCTGACGACGGGAGCCTAGGCGACCAAGTTCATTTATCGAAAAATCCCATAGCGTTCGAAAGCTCGTCCGTCGCGTCTCATAGCGAGCCACCCCAAGCAACGCCTTGACGGTCATCGCAAAGTGCCTAGACTTGACCAAGCAAGGATTTACACGTCGCGGGAATGGCGAAATTGGCAGACGCGCCAGCTTGAGGGGCTGGTGGTAGAAATACCGTGCAGGTTCAAGTCCTGTTTCCCGCACTTGACCTCAGCTCTCATGCCTGGTGACGGCACACGGAGTGTAGCCTACGGCGGCGTGCGCTTTGCACGCTACTATCAGTGCAGCAAACAAAAGTTTTCGAGTTGCCACCCTGTAAAGGAGTAAATCATGTGGAACAAGCTTCCAATCATTGTCGGTATTTGCATGCTCTGCGCGGCGACGATAGTGCCAGCGGCTGCTCAAGAAGGGGCGGCCCAGAAACTTGGAGAGAAAATCGATAAGGCCCTCAACAAAGTGACCCGCGAGCTCAAACAAGAGTGGGGCGAGATCCGCCAATCCATCGAGCGGATGAGTGTCCAAGGTCGCGTCTACAGTCGATTGCGCTGGGACAAGAATGTCGATATCACGACAATCGATGTCGAATCCATTGATAACAATGTAATCGTTTTAAAGGGGTCTGTTGCCACTGCTGCGGCCAAGAGAAAGGCTGTCCAATTGACGAACGACACCGTTGGCGTCGTCGAAGTCGTCGATAAACTCATAATAAAAGCTGCCTCGGAATAGTTGACTCTGACCCATGATTGCGGCGCCGGTTTTTGGCGCATGGCTTTCATTTGAGTTCGTTGGATGACGACCTTGGGCATTTAGCCTTCAATATCGGCTGATTTATCAGGGTCGCCTAGCCTCCCAGACCGGCGCCGCCGCCCATGCAAATGTCTTCTCCGGTGAAGCGACCGTGAGCGGCAATGAACAACGCCAATTCGGCCACCTCGGATGGGTCATTCATGCGTTCATCTAGCATGATTTCTCGAACGGCCGTATGGACCTGAATTGGCTGGATATCCATCATGGCCGTGGAAGTAGGTCCCGGTGAGATGCAATTAATTCGCAGTCCATGAGGTCGAAGTTGCATCGCCGTGGCATTCACAAACGCCGCCAATCCGGCCTTGGTTGTGTTATAGACTGGGTTGACTCGGGAGCCTGATCGGGCTTTCGTGCCCGCAATCGATCCGAGCAAAAGAATGCTTCCACGCTGCTGCGGTATCATCAGCTCCGCGACAGCCTTCGTACAGTAAAACGCGCCATTTAGATTCGTGCTAACGGCGCGATCCCAATTTTCTGGCGTTGTGTCGGCGAACGACTGAACGGTCAGAATCCCAGCCGTATAAAAGCAGAAATGCGGACTCCCTACGCCCGCTTTGACGAACCTAAAGAATTCCGCGACCGAGGAGCTGTCTTGCACATTGAGCTGCCCGAGGAGTATTTTGCCAGAGAGATGCGTCTGGTGAACTTTGTCCAGCAGCAACTCATTTTGATCGGCGACTACGAGCTTTGCGACGCTACCAAGGAGACTTCGAACGATCTCGCCACCGATTCCTCCCGCTCCAATGACTACGGCGGTGCTATCGCGGTATCGTTCGGCAATTCCGGTAAACATGTTGTTTGGTCTAAGTAGTTATGTCGGAAATGTCAAGCAGCCGTACTCACCGTACTTGGCGAAATTCCTGCAATGAAACAGGGCAAAGTGCGGATCGGATTTCATGACAATAGAAACTTGCCCGAATTGTTTATGACAAGGAATGCGACCGATGGCGACCAGTGTTCAATTCGTTCAGTTTCCGTATTGGTTTCTGCTTTCCAATGTCGGAGTGAATGTCGACCAGCAGCCCGGTTTTGCTTACCCGTCGGACGGCTACGGAGTATATACCGTCGCACAAGGCGCGGACCTTTGCATCGTCTTATTTTCCGCAGAGAGACTGGCGCACGAATTCGTTGGCCGGCATACCATCCAGCGTGTTATTGTCGCCGAGATATCCGAGATGTCGCAATTGCAAGACTTAAGTCAGCGATGCAACGAAAGTTGCTCTCACTTTATCCTTGACCCCGACGGCTATATGCACGGAAAGGTAAGCATCGCAGACGTGCTCAAATTAAACAGCTAGGTCACCATTTGTCTCGATATTTAAAATCGCTAGCGGTCAGTTCGCACGACAAACCCTAGCGCACCATTCGATTCCAATTGGGAAAGGAACACTAATTTTCGCTGATCTTCACTCATGTAAATTACAGAAGAAAAGGGGCGATCATTTTTCGTCGATTTTTCATCGACAAATATTTTTGAAACAAAATCAAGATGAAGAAGTATGTGGGACGTACATTTGCTGCTGAAGGAAGATGACAATACTAACAGACTACTATTTGGGACGAATCGTCACGTATCCCCATCATTTCGATTAGCGAAGATTAGTGTTCCGATCTTCTTTTCCGCTTTTAGGGGTCCGGGTCGGCAACGAACTTAGGACAGTCAAAATAGTACACACCAGGCACATCCACCATGTGGCGAGCTGTGCTCGAGGATGACGCTCTTTCCAATTCCACCCTACAGCCTCCGCAACATTTCCGCTGCTTTGGCCTCATAGAGCATCTGCCACTGCGGCGCTAAAAGACAATCACTGTCCTCTTGTGCTCCTCCCACATTACGAAGTTGGTCGGCCGTTGGTGCGTAATAGATATAGCCGTTGGTATACCCGGCAACAAACGTAAGTTCATGAGGAGACATTTTCTTGATATTGGTCCCAATGCGGACCGTCAGCTCGCCGGGAAACGTCAGCAGCACGAAGTCCCCGATTCTGAGCGCCAACAGTTCGACGTCCAGGGTTCGCTTGCCGGCTGATATTAGGTCCGCTTGATGCTTCCGCAACAATGCAAGATTCGTTTCGTTCCGAGTCATCTGCTCCATGGTATAGATGTTGCTGATGTACTGCTTGATGTTGTTGCGATTCTCGGCGTCTAGTTTATTCAAATCCTCTCTTCCCATCGCCTTGTCGTGTAGGTAGCGGTGGGAATAGTAAGATGGAAACTCTGCTGAAACATTGTATTTGACGACCAAAGGAATAAATGTCTTGAGGTTGAGGCTCGTTCCGGTCAAGGAACGAAGCAGGCTTTGTTGTTCGGCTTCCAGGGAAATAATCCGCTGTGCAACATCGGCTCTAGGCAGTTCAAGTATCTCATTAAGTACTTTCAGTGGGCCGTTTTCTTTGGTCTGTACCTTTTTCAACGCTCGCAAGGTACTGAGGCCCAGCAGATTCCCCAACGACTCGGCATCGCGTGGATGGTCCACATCTTTGTAGAATATCGGATTGATGTCCCCGGCGCATCCCTGTAGAAACAGCGCGATCGTGCCCTCGCTCAAATTGTCTTCAATCACTTTGGAAGCAAAACCAATGAGATCCGCAGTGTTGCCACGGCTGGGAACCCCCTGGATGGGATGGCACGCGAAATTATAAATAACCGCCAGTGTCCCC
>JANNPR010000898.1:0-2984 GCA_031400345.1 Planctomycetota bacterium
CGCGAGGAGCACCAGCTTCCCCAGCGATACGAAGTCATTCTCAGCACGGCTGCGATGCTGTACCCCGCCGGACAGTTCATTAGCAGCCGCAGTTACCACAAACATTCCATGTACATCATTCGCAACAGCGAGATTTTCGGATTGAGTAGCCAAGACGTGCTGCTCGTGTCCCTCGTAGCGAGATATCATCGCAGAGCTTCACCACAACCCAACCATGAAGGATATTCCACGCTAAGCCGGGACGAACGCGTGGCCGTGGCGAAAATGGCGGCCATGCTTCGAGCGGCCGTGGCCCTGGATGATTCTCGCAGCCAACGCATTCAAGAAATTCAGTGCGTCCGCGAGCGCGGCAAACTCGTTATCTCTGTCCCAAACGTCGAGGACGTTGCGCTAGAGCAGCTAGCCCTGCGTCAGAGTGGCGTCCTTTTTGAAGAGACCTTCGGCATGCCGGTGATGCTTCGGGGTGTATCGGAATAACTTCCGTTCACCGCGCAGCAACGCCCCCATGTCCGCCAGCAGGAACGCTGCGGCTTCCGTGCCGCAGGCTCCGTCATGGCAGTTGTGTCTTTTCTCAAGCGAGTTGGTTCCTCAGCTCGTTTCTTCCCCCAGCACCTGGATTAATTTGGCAATGCACAACTGATTGATGCTGGTGGAACGATCTTCGGCTTCTTTTTTCAAAAATTCGTGCAAGCTCTTAGGCAACCGGACGGTAATCACCCGGATGGGCTCTCGAGCCTCGCTGTCCCCGCCTGGGCGTTCCCGAAGCTTATTGAGCATCTGTTGAATTTCTCGTGATTCCGAGCTGGCTTCAAAGGCTCGTTGATCTTCCGGGCTCGGGAACAGTTTTGCTAGCACGCCATCCGTTCCTATCACCTCTCGAAAGAAGGTAACCCAGTCCGGGCGGGATTCGTACTTGAGCGCCGCGATTCGAAAGGCCTCGCGCTTTCGTTCATCCAGGGGTATGACGGCAGCCGTCTGAATTTCGGATCCTTGCGTCTCGGCCATTAGCTCTGCGGCATTGTCCACTACTTCAGTCATTCGTTGGCTCCTTCCGACAGTTTCCTTCCGACTTAGGGCAACGCCACCGTCCAACCGGTGGCGACTCGGCGAAATAGTGTGAGTGCTGTCAAGCTGCTGGCAGATGTCGTTGATATGCATGCACTTACGTGAATGCACTTTAGACGCATGATTAATAGGCAGCCCTGCTAGGAAACGTGCAAATAGGGCCGTGCCCAATCTTTGTGCAGCCGACTTTGTCCCAATTCAAGAGTGTCTACTTAATCGATGTCAACAGATTTGTGAAAAGGGACTATGCGAAGCAACGAATGCGAGTCTGCGGGAGATTCGGGTAACCGCTTGACTCGTAAGCTGGTGGACCGTACGACAACGCAAATCTATAGACCAAACTCTTCAACGGGTGACAGATATGGCTGACCAAGACTCCGAACTGTTGAGCTACGATGCCTCGGGTGCATTCTTGCCAAAAACGGGAATCGACCGCGACGAGTTGCAGAGTCTCTATCCGCGCCTGAATGCTGCCCGGACCGAGGTGGTTGAAGAAGACATGCGGCACTACTCGGACCCACTTACAATCCCCGACCGCAAACGGCCCCTTGACGCCGCTTTCTTTGATTTGCCGGAACGGACCTTGTCCGCATACGAGCGTGATAAAACTGCTAGCGAATTGGGACGAATCCTATCGGCGGCGGAACGAATTCGTGGTCTGTCGGACCGAGTTGTCACGTTGGGTATCGGTGGCTCCTACATGGGCGCCAAGGCATTGATGGATGCTTGCTGCGAACCCTATTTCAATGAACTAAGCCGGGCCGCTCGAGGGAGTCGGCCCCGTATGTATTTCGAAGGTAACAATGTCGACAACGACGCATCTCAAGGCTTACTGAAGTTGCTGGGGAACGGTCGCCGGTGGACAAGTTCCGATGAACGATGGGCGCTTGTTGTGATCAGCAAAAGTGGAGGAACTCTTGAGACCGCGGTTGCGTTTCGGCAGTTCCTAAGCGTGCTTCGTTCAGCATGCGGGGACGATAACCTATTGCGTGAGATTGTCCTGCCGGTCACCGGGCGAACCGGACGGCTGCGGGATCTCTCGCAAGCACTCGGTTGTCGGGAAGTGTTCGACGTTCCAGATGGGGTAGGTGGCCGTTTCTCCATTCTGTCGTCGGTGGGGTTGCTCCCAGCCGCTCTGCTTGGGATTGACGTCGTTCGTTTGCTAAGGGGTGCGGTGGCCATGAACCAGCACTTCAAAACGGCTCCATTGGAACAAAATGTTGTACTGCAGTTCGTCGGCGTGTCGCATCTCTTGGAAACGCGACGCAATCTGAAGGTAAGAGTCTTATCGGTATGGTCAAAGGCACTGGAATCTATGGGACTGTGGTATGACCAGCTGTTAGCAGAAAGTCTGGGAAAGGAAGAACAAGGTGCCACGCCGATCACCACGGTCAACACTCGCGACTTGCATTCGCGCGCGCAGCAGCATCAGGAAGGTCAGCGCGACAAACTCATCACCAACATCTACCCCGCGAAGTGGCGAGCCGATCCACTGCCGGTGGGGGAAAGTGAGTTCGATCAAGACAAGCTCAACGCCTTGTCCGGCAAGGCGCTCCCCGAATTAATGGCAGCGGCGATCGCGGGCACCAATCAAGCCTATCGCGAAGATGGTCGACCGACCACAGACATCCGCTTGCCGGTAATCAATGAATGGGCCATGGGGCAGCTATTTCAGATGTTGATGCTCGCCACCGTCGTCGAGGGCCGGCTGATGGGCATGAATCCCTACGGTCAACCTGGCGTCGAAAAATATAAACAGAACATGGCTCGTATTCTGGCCAGTACCTGAGTGTCAAAAAAAAGAATGAAGTGGGAACGCTGATCTCCGCTAATCGACACGGATCAAGTGTCGGTCAGTCACCATCATCTGGAATCTACCCTTGAATCCGATCGGTGATGATCCGCGGGGGTTAATGTTC
>JANNPR010000915.1:0-1257 GCA_031400345.1 Planctomycetota bacterium
ACGTGGTGGCAGCGCATTCTGTTTGCATACCGATTCCACACCTGGAAACCCTTGCCACTCTTAAGCCAATCCCCTCCCAGCAACCCAGCGGACTCGGGCGGATTTGCAGGGATTATTTCGCACTCGTTCTCTCGCGATGAAACGAGTCGGCTGAAGTCGCGCGCTCGAGACATTCGTAAATCGCTCAACGACGTGGCCTTGGCGCTATTGTTCCAAACGCTGGCACGCTGGAACTCGCGAGCCCCTATTAAACGTCGAGCAGACCGGATCCGAATATTGATGCCGACGGACCTGCGAGACCGCGGTGATGATGCTCTGCCAGCCGCAAATCGAATGAGTTTCTCTTTTGTGTCTCGCGACGCAGAGCAATGTCGCCCGTGGCAGCCATTGTTGGACGGCATCCATCACGAGTCGCAATACATCCAGCAGTTTCGACTCGGCTTGGATTTTCTGAACGGAATTGCTTTGGCTCAACGGTGGCCCAAACTATTTACCAAGTTACTCCATCGGCCGCGTTGTATGTCAACTGCCGTGCTGACCAACCTGGCCGATCCGACTCGACGTTTCCGAAGGCGATTTCCGGATGAAGACGGTTATCCGGTAGTGGGAAATCTCCGACTCCTGGGAATCGTTGGGGTCCCGCCACTACGGCCACTTACTCATGCGGGCTTCTGTCTCATCGGATGCGCCGGAACGCTAGCAATCAGTGTTACCTGCGCCCCGCATTTATTTGACGCCGCAAGTACCCGAGCACTTTTGAATGAATACATCTCTGCTTGGAAGGAATGGGAGAGCGGCCTGGGGTAAAACAAACGCCCCGAGCTTGGATCAAACGCCATCGAGCTTGCCTCGGTGGTTTAACGGCCTCTGCACTACTTGACCCATCGGCAAGATGGCAGTCGGCCGATCGGCTACTCACCGACGAATGAGCCATCTGGCGCCATAATGAAATCATCCGTTAGAGGACACAACGCGCGCCAACCTCCGTTATCAATAGATCTCATGACGCGTAAAGTTTTCCGTGACTTGTCATCGAAGAATGCTTGCATTTCAATCTGATAAGTTACGCCAGAAGGTGAGATTCATGGCCAACCTTGAAAACCTTTCCAGCCTTGTCAAGGAACTGTTCCAATGAAGTTTCTATTCGTTCCAGCGAGCAGACCTCGTAGCGACCAACGACAAGTGACAAGTGACAAGTGACAAGTGACTAACGACAAGTGACTAACGACAAGTGACAAGTGACAAGTGACAATCCCT
>JANNPR010000941.1:0-2381 GCA_031400345.1 Planctomycetota bacterium
TGGCAATTTGGGCCATCACCGTAGGCTCGAATATGGCTCGGGCGACGCCCGTTTTGGGGTATGAAGGACCGGGCGCCAAGCTGTTGACTGTCGACGGCATCGACATGATCACGAACGCCTCGGACGCTCGTTTCGGGCTGCTAGCAGCTCGGTTCGTTGGCGAAGAGACACTCAATCGGTTTTATGTTTTACATTGCGTCGCCATCCCGTTGGCAGCGGCCTTGCTATTAGCGATTCACTTCTGGCGGGTACGCAAGGATGGTGGCATCAGTGCGCCGTTGTAGTTCTACGAGTAACCGCAGTGCCGTAGGTTACTGCAGCGCGGTGGTTACGGTATTTCCATGGGTTACTAGGGGTTTCGGTCACGCAGACTAGTTGGTCACCGATATGCACGGCCATGTAAGCGAAAGCGAATTTCTGCAAGGAGTTTCCGGCTTCCTAGGGAGCTACTTCATTACCTTAGCTGTGATGAACGGCATCGCGGCGCTGCGAATCTGGCGATCGGGCAAGGATCGTGCATACTTTAAGCTCCCGATAGCAAATATCCCGTTCACCACTTCATTGATTTGGCTGATTGTCGCGTTGTTGTTTACGTTTATGGGCGCCTTAGCATTGGGCGGCCTAGCCAAGTTGCTAATGATTCCCGAGTCGGTGCGAGCCGTTGCCGACCGGCTGTTCAGCCCGCAAGTCTATTCGGGCGGCATATTGATCATCTTGAGCCTGTTATTCCTGGGTCGTCGCTTCTTCAGTAAGCCCATCGTGGCCTGGTCGATGCTGAACCTGTCTTTGTTCTTCATGGGCGTGTCCATGACCGACATGGACTTCGCCCGCATTGTCATGAAGCCGGACAACGTTCCCATTGTGGCGATGGTATTCTTGTTAGGTTTTTTCACCTGGTTAGCGGCTCACCAAGCCGTGCAAAACGACGAGCGTGCGGCTCAAGGTTTGCCACCCTTGGAGAAATTAGACAATGAGAAAGTCCTCGTATGGCCTGACCTGGTCTACACCGAACTGATTTGCATGGTCGCCCTGACCGCCGTATTGTTGTTTTGGGCGATCGCCCTGAAGGCACCTCTGGAGGAGCCCGCCAGTGCCGTCAAAACACCTAACCCGTCCAAAGCACCATGGTACTTTCTTGGCTTGCAGGAAATGTTGGTGTATTACGACCCTTGGATGGCGGGCGTGGTTTTGCCGAGCATGGTAGTGGCTGGCTTGATGGCGATTCCTTACCTGGATTTCAATCGTTCGGGCAATGGATATTACACCATTAATCAGCGCAAGTTCGCCTACCTGACGTTCCAATTTGGATTTTTGGTGCTGTGGGTGACTCTGATCGTGATGGGAACATTTCTCCGCGGACCAAACTGGAACTTTTTTGGCATTTATGAGACTTGGGATCCCCACAAGGTTGAAGCTCTGAACAACGTGGATCTCTCCGAATATTTCTGGATCAAAATGCTGGGACAACCTCGGCCTCGTCCGCCCGACGGGGCCTCATTGGGGGTCAAATTGATTTGGATAATTTTCCGGGAAAGCCCAGGCATTATTCTCACGATTCTCTATCTGGGCGTGGTCCCCCCGGCGATGGCGATCTATTCGAAATTCTTCCGTGGCTTGTTTTTGAAAATGGGATTCCTGCGATACATGATCATGACCAATTTGCTGCTCGTGATGGCGCTGTTGCCATTGAAGATGGTGCTGCGGTGGACGATTAACTTGAAGTACTTTATTTCGATACCCGAATACCTGACTAACTTTTAGTTCTTCAACTGACATGCTTTGATGTCGGCGCCCGAACCGGCGGAGACAGGAAACAATGCCTGCCACAGAATCAACCTGGCGTAACCAAAAGCTGTTGCATCAGGTTTTCGCAATAAGCTGCGTCATCATGCTTGCGGCCACGATCTGGATGTACGTCGAGGATCATAGTCGCGAATGGAAGCCGTTCCAAATCAAAGCGGACGATGTTGAAATACGGCTGGCGAATTGGCGCAAGATCCAATTTGCAACAGAAGAGAGTTTAAGAACGCATGAGGCATTGGAACGTGCATTGCGTGAGGCGCGTGCGAAACCCATCCAGGCTGACGCTTACGACAACTTCAAGAACGCCGTTTTGTCCCACCCAGAGACCACCACGTTTTCGTTCGAGTCATTGGATGAGCTGGTAGATCGATTGAACATCGCGACAGTGGATGCGGGTAACGCGCGGGGTCTGGCGGAAGAAAAGAAAACCAATATCCCCCGCGTGGAAGCCCTAGTTAGGAAGGCGGCCGAAGCGGTGAAGACCGCTACTACCAACGTCGCAACTGCCGGGGATCGAGTCGTCGCTGAAAGGGGGGTCCAACATGCGGAAGAAGATCTCCGCACGGCGGAAACCGCCC
>JANNPR010000954.1:0-14289 GCA_031400345.1 Planctomycetota bacterium
CGGGCGACCCAACCTGCGAGACCGGAATGAGAATCGCCAAACACTTAGAGATGTGGGTTAGTTTTCTGGCAGCGGCGTCCTTAAGCATCACCTCTTTCGGACAAGGTTTTCCACCTGCCAAGGCACGGGATCGCATGCAGGTGCCGTCGGGGATGACAGTTACGCTCGTCGCCAGCGAACCCCAAGTTCGCCAACCGATCCTGGTGAAGTGCGATGATCGCGGTCGGCTGTGGATCATCCAGTACTTGCAGTATCCGAATCCGGCAGGTTTGCAACGCATTCAAGTCGATCGATACTCGCGCACGGTGTACGACCGAGTGCCCGAACCGCCGCCTCGAGGCCCTCAAGGTGCGGATGTCATCACAATTCTGCAGGATACCAACGGAGACGGCCGGGCGGATTCGTTCAAGAATTTTACGGATGGATTGAACTTGGCAACCGGTTTAGCATTTGGCCATGGTGGTGTGTTTGTCTTACAAGTCCCCTATCTGCTCTTCTATCCCGATAAGGACAGGAACGATATTCCCGATGGTGACCCTGAGGTCCTGCTGGAAGGATTCGGCATGGAGGATTCGCAGTCATTTGCCAATCATCTCACCTGGGGGCCGGACGGCTGGTTGTATGGCGTCAATGGAAGCACCACCACTTGCCGAATCCGAGGACTTGAATTTCAACAGGGTGTATGGCGATATCATCCTCGCATGAAGAAGTTCGAACTGTTCTGCGAAGGCGGCGGCAATCTTTTTGGCTTGACGTTTGACGCGAACGGAAACTTGTTTTACAGCTCGAATGGCAACTTCTTGTTTTTTCACGCGATGCAGGGAGCCTATTATCCGAAGAACTACGGCAAACACGGTCCTCTACACAACCTGCACGCATATGGGACGCTATCCAACGTTCAATACACTGGAGCATTTCTGGGCCCAACAACGGGCGGTACCGTCTACCAAGGCGACTCACTTGGAAAGATCTTTCAAGGAACTTTTGTCGCGGGAAATTTTCTTGGGCATACCGCATCCTGGTGGCGCGTAACGCCTCGCGGTTCCACGTTTGCAGCCAGCCTGGGAGGATCTTTGCTCGATGCACGCGATAGTTGGTTCGGGCCAACCGATTTGTGTCTAGGTCCGGACGGCTCTATTTACATCTGCGACTTCTACGACCAGCGGACTGCCCACCCGGATCCTGACGCAAAATGGGATCGGTCGAACGGACGCGTCTACAAAATCCAAGCGATGACCGCGCAACCCTTGAAAATGTTCGACCTATCACAGCGATTCACCAGTGAGATTGTCGAGCTTCTTAGTCATCCCAATGGCTGGTTCGCAGAGCAGGCGCTTGTCCAACTTGCGGCGCGACAGGATTCAGCCCTGTGGCCAACTTTATCACAGCAAGCGTTACAAACTTCCGATCCCACTCTGGCAGTTCGATCTTTATGGGCATTGTATGTGAGTGGCGGCTGGGATGACGATATCGCAACGCGGATCCTTAAGCATCCCGCCGAATACGTACGAACATGGGGAGTGCGGTTCGTAGGTGATGCGAAACAGACATCACCGAAGATCGCCAAAACACTGGTAGATCTAGCGGCTTCCGAAACAAGCGTCGTGGTGCGTGCTCAATTGGCCGCGTCGGCAAAGCGGTTGCCTGCGACCGTGGCTCTGCCCGTCGTGGCACGTTTGCTCGATCGCAATCTCGACGAACAAGATCCGCACCTACCTTGGCTGCTTTGGTGGGCACTGGAAGACAAAGCTACTTCCGACATGGAGCAAGTAATGGAATTAGCTCTCGATTCTGGTCGCGGGAGTCATTCGGGCTGGCGAGACAACCTTTGCAGGCTGGTTCGGCGGTATGCAGCTGAAGGCACCGCTTCCGGATACGCTGCCTGCCAGAGGCTCTTGGACGCGGCACCCAGCCAAGAACTGGACCGGATGCTTGCTGAGCTCAATCGGGGACTCACAGAACGCGCTCGAGCGTTGGGCGGAATGGGATCCGGCGACTTGTTTCAAAGCTATGCCAATGTGTCGAAGAACGATCGCGAAGACAGCACTCGACCGGTCGAGCCGCTAGATGAACATTTTCGTAAGAGACTTCAGCAGTACTGGCTCGCCGACCAAGGCAATGAGATTCGGTTGCGTTTAGCATTGCAGGCCAAGAGTGAGGCCGCCGCAACGTATGCGTCCGAAGCTCTCAAAAATCCAGAATCCAGTGATGCGATCCGAATATCGCTGTTGGCGATTCTGAGCGACCTTGAGCGAGCCGACAACCTTTCTGTTGTGCTTTCACTAGTGAAAAATTCGCAAAGCGAAAAAGTTCAAATTGCCGCGTTAAGTTTACTGACACGCTTTTCGGATATGGGGATCGCACAACATCTAATCCAGGCGTATCCAACGTTGTCGCCTGCGGTTCAAGCGCGGACACGAGAATTACTACTAAGTCATCCGGACTCGGCAAAAACCTTTTTACAGTTGGTCGAAATGGGACAAATAGCCCCCAGCGATGTGCCTTTGGACCAACTGCGAATCGTTGCCTTGCACGGCGACTCCGAATTGGATGTCATCGTGCGAAAGTTTTGGGGCAATGTTCGAACCGGCACCGCGGAAGAGAAACTGGCAGAAATGCGACGCATCTCCAATGATCTGCGCGCGGGAAACGGTGATTCCCAGCGAGGCCTGGAGTTGTTCAAGAAACATTGTGCCACTTGCCACAAGCGACAGGGTGAAGGAGGGCTGGTCGGACCCGATCTGACTGCGGTAAGCCGCGATCGCGACGCCTTACTGACAAGCTTGATCGATCCGAGTGTGCTGATTCGAAGCCAATACCTGACCTATATAGTGACGACGACGAATGGCCAGATACTGACCGGTACACTAGCCGAACAGGATGCAGCCAGCATCACTTTGCTCGATGCAAAAGCGGAGCGTACTCGTGTATCTCGAGACCAAATTGCCGATTCTCGCGAAGCGCCCACCTCGCTGATGCCCGACAATTTGTTATCGCCTTTGCTGCCTCAGGAACTGCGGGATCTATTCAGCTACTTGGAGATGTAGAGGTTAGAAGTCAGAGGTCAGAGGTCAGAGGTCAGAGGTCAGAGGTCAGAGGTCAGAGGTCAGAGGTCAGAGGTCAGAGGTTGCGAAGTCTTCGCTTCTGGGAGAGACCCAAACGCCATCCGGCTTGCCCGGGTGGTTTAACGGCTTTTGCGCTACTCAATAGGCGCAGGCGCGCTCATGGCCGAGTAGATTGGCAATTTTGGCCATCGTCGGCGAACGGTTAGAATCGAAACGCCAATTGTGACTGGCGCAGATACAAACTTGACGTGCTTAAACATTTGGGAAAGGCCTTTTATGCGATCGAATATTTGTTCGTTCTTAGGACTATTGGGCACATTGCTTATCACAACGCGGACTCCTAGTCAGGATTCCTCGACGCGAACCTATCGTAACGAATTACGTCTCATTGAATCACCGGCTCCTCTTCTCGCTGATTATCCAGAATTCATACAACCGATCCGCGAGCTACATCGCTTCGAGGCACCGATATTGGTGGACGACAAAGATGCGGATTTGGAGGTCCGCGCGTGGCGGTTCTCTTATAACGCCCGCGGCATTATCGAGATGCCGAATCGGCTGCGAAGTTCTGACACCGCCTTAATCATGGTCCACCCGTGGGGTATCGACGATGGACAAGGTTGGCGCACCCCCGAACCCGCGGGTGTTTGCGACTTTTGCACGCCCGACAAAAATCACTTAGCTGCCAAACACACGCGCAACGTGATCAATCCCTTTCTGAAGTCGTTGCGTGGAAAAGTACCATTTGTGATGTACAGCTTGCCAGGTTCAGAAGACGTGATTCGGAAATCCCTGTACCGTTCATTCCGGGGGAGGCCGAGCGAGTCGCAGCGGCAGGACGGAAAGAAAAAGTTGACAGCGAAGCTCGACAGCTTCTCTTATAAAGCTGAGCCTCTGCCCGAAACGCTGGAACTCTCAACCGATAGGACAGTAATTGATTATTTCAAGAAGTTTCCAGGCTTAGACGCCGGCGCTCGTTATAACGGCGCCGGTTTCTGGGAACTGCCAATTCCGGTTACCAGCGACGTTGATGTGGATTCAGATGACGTAGTGATTTATGACGCTGAAGGCTATGCACCGCTAAAGAAATTTCTGTTAGAGAACGGGATTCGTCATGTGTTGTTAACCGGATACGCCACGGATATGTGTTTTTGCCGCACGACAGCCGGCTATGAGAACCTTTCAAAAGACTTCAACGTGTTTCTGGTAGGAGACGCAACGCTGGCAACCTTTCCGGCCAACGATTCTCCGCGGTACGCGACAAATGCTCACATCTCCTATGCGGCACTCAATCAACTCGTCACACAGATTTCCTGGGTAAAGTATCGAAAACAGTAGGCAGTGGGCAGTGGGAGTGAAGGCTGTTTCCCTGGTCATCGCGGTCATCGCACGTTCCACCAAATCGTTAGAGTTTCGCGTCCATAATTAACCCGCCTTTTACTGCCGACTGCCGACTAAAGTAGTGCAGAAGCCGTTAAACCACCCGGGCAAGCCGGATGGCGTTTGGCTGGAGACGCTCTACCTCTTTTCCTTCCACTCGATGACACGCAATGAACCGCTTGGGTTCATGAACTCGTAGGCCCCGACATCCCATACTCGGAATGACCCACGGCTTTGGCCCAGGTAATCCACGTTAACGATTCCAGGGAGATTCTTTCCTGAATTGATCGCCGGCGATCCCTTCGCCAGTTCGAAATTGTTGGACGCCAAATCTTGGAATCGCGGATTTTTGAGCTTCTCACCCTCGGCACGAGCGGTTCCGGAAAAGGGCTGCGAGAAGCCGAATAACAAATTGTGCGAATGGGTCAGCTGTGCGCCCTCGACCAATGCCATGCCGGCGATACCACTCCGCGAGGTCACAATCGAATTTACCAGTTGTCCCGTAGCTCGGTGCAGGTACACGCCATAGGAGTTGGTGCTGGCAAAGGTGCAATTCAAAAGGTCGGTAGCGGCCGATAGCGTGTCATCGTAAGCGTGAACATAGACGCCATTGTAGAAGTTGGCAAAAATACTGTTACTAACCGTAGCGGGAGTCCCGTAGTTCATCAGACCCCAGCTCAACGAACCGTCCGCCGTACCGTCGAACCGGCATTTCTCGACGGTCAAACCGCTATTTCGGTAGCTGTAAAGTCCAGCATGTCCGCTGAAAATGCAGTTTTCGAGGCTCACGTTACTTCCAGAGGCGACCAGCCCATAGTCCGTGCAGTTACTGGCTGTCACACCACGAGCCACAATGCTCGGGCAATTGTTAAACGATATTCCGTATAGATTACCAACCGAACTCCAGTTGTTGGACTGCTGGTCGGAGATGACCAAACTGCAAGAGTCGAACGCCAATCCGTTTCCAGTATTGTTGGTCACAGCCGTATTCTTGAGTTCGAATTCGCCCTGTGAGGCAGCCACGATGTAAACACCATTGGCATTCTTATCGACCACCACGTTATCGAGTTTGACCGTGCAGGTGCCAGTCTTCTTTGGATGGACTTGCAAGCCCCATCCACGCGTATTCTTGAGATTGCTGTTCGTCACGGTCAACGAATCGTTGAGATAGGAATACAACCCCCCTCCATCGCCATCTATGGTGAGTTTGTCCGCGGTGACATTCCCATAGTAGGTCATTAGCCCCCAAGTTTGGCTGTTCGTATTGAGAGTTACATTGTCGAAGACCGTGTCGCCGTACACGGTTGTAATCCCATCGCCGTTACCGTTCAGCTTCCACTTACCGATCGTGTCGGCTGCAAACCGCAGGCTGCTTTTCTCGGAATAGACTCCATGTCCGCGATTGTTTTCAATCACCGTGTTGCTAAACACTAAGTTCGCTTCCTTGCATTCGGTGAGCTGCAAACCATTCTGTTGATTGCCTGAGATTTCGCAATTTTGCAGCGTCACGGTTCCCGAGATGGGCACGGTTTGGTTGACTCCATTGACGGTTTGTTGATGGGTACCATCCGTTTGGACGGACAACCCGCAAGTTCCATTGCCGTTAAATTTCGAATTTTCCGCCTTGAAAGACCTGTTCGCGTAGGCGTAGAGTCCGCCACTTGGGTTGCGAGTAAACGTGCAATTCTTGACCGTTACATTTCCCCAATAAGCTCGTGCTCCCCAGAACTTGGCATCGGCTATTTCCGCGCCGTCAAAGGATGTCGTCCCGTAATAGGTCGAGATGTTGTAACCATTGTCCTTGATCTTCCATTGGCTTCCTACATTGGAACCCGTGAACGCGAAACTGCTTTCCCAGGCGTACAAGCCATCCTTGGTATTACGCTGAATGCTCGTGTTTTGCACGGTTAGTTGTTTATCGCCAGTGCGATATGCGTATAGTCCGCTAGAGTTGTCCGTAATCGTGCAGTTCTTAACTTCGGCCTGTCCATTTGGCACGGTGCTCCAAATGGACGTATCGACGTTGTAGTCCTGGTGTTCGACGTTGGTGGTTATCGCCAAACCCCACGTTCCGTTATTCGTGAAGTTAGAGCCATTGGCTTTGAAGCTGGTGTTCGCGTAGGAAGAAAACCCGCCCGCTGGGCTTCGGCTAAATGTGCTGTTGTTCACCGTCACATCGCCATAGTTGGTCACCACGCTCCACTCTTTGGCATCACTGAATTCCACGCCGTCAAACTTCACGCGACCGTGCATGGTGAAGATGTTGTAGCCGTTGTTCTGCAGCTTCCATTTACCCATGTTGATGGGGGAAAAGGTTAGATTGCAGGCGTAGGCATAGACCGCGTAGTTGGTGTTATTACGAATGGTTGTATTGACCGCGCTGTAACCCGCATCGTTAGTGTATTCCAGGTATAAGCCGTGGTTGGGATTGTTTTCAATAAACGAATCCATGAAAGTCGTGGCGGAACGAATGGGGATTTCGACCCAATTGTCGGCTGAATCTTTAGTAAGAGTCTTGCCGTCAGAACGTACTGCTGCTCCGTAGGTGCCGTTATCGCTGAACTTCGAGTTGTTCACGTTGCACGACAAGTTGCGGTAAGACCAAAAACCTCCGACCCCGTTGTTGGAAAATGTAGAGTTTTTTAGGGTGACATCGCTGTAGTAAGTAAGCGCACCCCAGCCTCGATTGGCGCCAATCGTGATGTTTTCGAACTTGTATTTCCCCAGTACCGTGACGATACCGTTATGGTTATCGGCCAATTGCCACTTCGAGCCAACCGTGTCAGGTGTAAAGTTAAGCTCGCTATCGGCACACTCTAGACCCCGATCCGAGTTGCCGCGTATCACCGTGTTGGTCAACAGCAATTGAGTGTCATTGCATTGATGAGCCTGTAAGCCATTAACATTGTTCGATACTTCGCAGCGGGTAATTGTGGCCACTCCACCCGCGTTAACCGTTGTCGTTTGCCCCTTCACGTTGCGTGAAACGGGCATTTCGCGAGTCGAGACGGCCAATCCCCAACCCTGATTGCCGTTGAACTTGCTATCCTCGGCCGTGAATGAGAAATTCTTGTACGACCAAAAGCCGCTCGTGTTATTGGTTACATTGCAATTCCTCACGGTGACATCGCTGTATTGCGTCACGACGCCCCACAGTTGACCACCGCTCAACGTGATATCTTCGAACTTGTACTTTCCAAAAACGGTTGAAATGGAGTAGCCGTTATTGGACAGCTTCCACTTGGTTCCCATGGTGATCGGAGTGAATGCCAGTTCACATTCTTTGGCTAAGATCCCACTGCTCGGATGGCCGCTAATGGGAGAATCGGTGACTGTCAGTTGGTTATCTTTGACGAACTCGAGATAAAGTCCGGACGAGTTGTTGTTTTGAATGGTGCAGTTTGTTACGGCAACGGGTCCGCCAGCGAACTCGGCAGGCGCCGATGTGGCAACGGCTAGACCGTAAACGCCATTCGCTTCGAATTTGCTGTCGCTTATGGTCCCGGTTTTATTGTTATAGGACCAAAGGCCCCCTTGGCCGTTCCTCAGGAACTGGCAAGACCTGACGGTGACGTCTCCGTAGTTGGTAACAGCGCCCCAATACGTGTTGTCCGCCAATGTGATGGTGTCAAACAGCGCCTTGCCGTAGAACGTAACAATGGCGTAACCATTGTTTGATAGTTTCCACCTTGTAGCCATTGTCGCAGCAGTGAATTTGACATCGCTGTCATGGGTGCACAGGCCGTATAACGCGTTGTCAGAGATCGTGGTGTTGGCGACAGTAAGATTCATATCATCGACGGTGTAGCAGCGCAGGCCGTTGCTGTTGCCCTGGATGCGGCAGTTACTGATAGAGGCAGCCGTCTTGGCCCATAAGTGGAGCCCCCAACCGTCATTGTTCATTCCCTTGTTATTCACAAAATCGCAATCGCTCAGTTCGACTTGGTCGTTGCGATTGAATCCGGCACCGTTGAGACAATTGCGGGCTTTAGAATTGGTGGCCTTGATCTTTCCATAGTTGCAAAGCACGCCCCAACCCTCGCGATAACCGTCGAAGATCATCCCGTCGATCTTGATGTCGCCGTAATAGGTGGTGAGGTTGTGCATTCCTTTCTGGGTCTTCCACAGCTGTCGCCAGGACGGCGTGACTATTAAGTTCGAATCGTACAGCGCTAGCTCAAAATATTTTGGCCGGATGGTAGTGTTATCGAATGTAATTCGAGTTTTGTTGTCAGCGTTGACCAGACACAAACCGTTTTCGCTGGTATAAGATCCACCGGACAAAGTTGGCGTGTTGGTTCCTAAAACCGTGGGCACGACTGTGACGACAGGTGCCATCGCGAAGCAATAGCCTCGGTTGCTGTCCATCTGACAATTCTTCGCCAGGAAGTAGGAATTGCGAAAGCTAAACGGGCCATTCCCATTGTTTGCGAACTGGCAGTTCTCGAGATACATGCCACCGTTATTTCCCTGGCTGGCATATTCGTAGGTGTCATGTATCGAGCAATCCTTCAGGTGCACGCAGGATGCCTCGGCATAGACGCCGAAATTCGAATGATCAAACTCGCAGTTCTCGAAGCGGACAAACTGCGTGTCGGTGATATACGGGCTGTAAGCAATCGAGCCTGCGCCGAGAGCCACCGACTCGCTGGTAAACCGAATTCCGTGAAACTCAGTGTAATGTGCACCGCGGACCTCCATCGCCCATTTATTGGGTTGAGGCGACGATACTTTTACGGTGCCTGCAATATCGGCCACGAACTTGATTGGGCTAGTGGATGTGGCAGGGCGTGTGAGAATGGGAATCTCCGAGTAAGTACCGGCCGCGATTCGCACCGTGTTACCAGGGAAAACGAGTTGCGCGGCCCGACCAATTGTTTTGAACGACGTACCGCGGGTGCGCCCGTCATTGCTGTCGTTGCCCGAAGTGCTGACGTAGTAGTCCGTGGGCAATCCCACCGAACCTTCGTAACAGCCGGCGTCCGGTTGGAGACCTTGCGGACGGAGGGTACCCAACAGGTCCATATTGCCGTTGGATAAATCAAAGCCGGTGAGATCGAAATCCGCTTGCCATTTCGCGTACCCGCGATCGACCGCAGGAGATCCATTCAACAACATGTACGGTGTGGGGGCTCCGGCAAACTTAGGATTTGTTTCAAGGTCCGTGGGATGCACCAAGACTCCGTCGTAATTTCCCTTAACATTGCTATCCAGCAAGTTGTAGTCGCAATAAATTGGGCCTAGATCGTGGAAGATGCCACTCTTAGCGTTGTTGGCCACAATCGAGTTCATCACCCGACTCAGCCCGTGTACCATCTGCACACCATGCTCCTGCTGGTCCGCGATGGTGCAGTGAAAAATGTCGGCGATGCAGACAGCCCGATCCAAATACAAGCCAGATTTGGTGTTTTTAACTACCAGCGAGTTGCGAATGGCGACCCGAGCGGAGTCGATATATAAGCCGTGTTCAACATTGTTGAATACCTGACAGCGATCCAATAGGACCCGCGTGATATTGCTTCCGCTGCTAGTCAACAAATAGAAACCATTTTTGCCATTCTGATGGATCGAGCAATTCACCAGTTGCACCGACGCGCCTTTATCGACCCTAAATCCGTCCAGCGCGCAGTTTCGTATTTCCGAGTCGCGAAGGGTAACAAACGAGCCGTCAGTGATGTTGAGACCATCGCCGAGCAAATCATGGAAGTTACAGCGGTTGATGGTCAGCTTTGCACCATTCTTGATTCTGATCCCCCTTTCATGGGCGGTGATTTCGCAATCATTGAGTTCGCCTCCGATGCCGCCAATCCATGTGAACGGTCTGGGATCGTCACCGCGAATTTGGAAGCCGCGCAGAGTCACATAGTTGGCTCTGTCGATGGTCACGTCGCCCGCAAGAATTACCGGACCGGCGTCCCCCGTTTGAACACCGGTTGGGTCCGCTAATATCGAGATGCGAGCAGAAGCGGTTGCATCGTGGTTGACTTGCACGTTTTCGTAGTAAGTACCCCCGCCGACATGTACAATATCGCCAGCCCTAACCACCGAAAACGCTTGTTTCAGTGTTTTATACGCTTTTCTTGGGCGCAAGCCGTCGTTAAGATCACTTCCTTTCACACGTACATAATAAATCTTGGGAACACGTGGCGCTGCCGCCTGAATCGAGGTGGCCGTAATCGCCATCGCGGCCAGCGTAAGTAGTCCGAACCAGAGAGGCCTTAAACCTTTAGACTCGCGGCGGGATGGGGGCACCGTGGCTTGGCCAATTAGAGGATTTCTCGGTTTGCACGACATCGACATATGGCTCCCCTTACGCTCGCAGAATCTGATGAAGTGCCTCGGAGGTCTGTACCGACCAACCTGAGCAGTACGTTGTGAGGGTCAAGGACATTTTGATAAGGACCCGGTGCGTGTCTCGCCGAATCGGTCTGAGTTGACTGTTTGAAAAGCGGCAGAACTCCGCACAATGGGTGCAGTTTCTGCGCGCTGTGCCGGTTAACTCAACTCTAGGTCACAGAAGGACCGTTGGTGAAAGAAATTGGCAATCGTTTATCAGATAGACTCAAGTGCCTACTTTCGATCCTAATTGGCAACCGGAAAATCTTAACGCGCGTAGTGCCCACTTTCACAGACAACATGCCGTAGTTTAGAAATCAACAATTAAATTTTGGCATTACCGGGGCCTCGATAACGTCTCATGCCTGATTTTCGTATTGTCGCAATCGTGGGAGTGGGTTTGTTGGGTAGTTCGGTTGGCCTCGCGCTACGCGAACGAAAACTCGCTCAACGTGTAATCGGGGTCGGGCGACGAGAGGCGTCTTTGGATGTTGCTAAGCGTCGCGGCGCAGTGACCGAGATTACTACGAATCTCGCCGCCGGTGTGGCCGAGGCCGATCTGGTGATCGTGTGTACTCCTATCGATCAGGTCGTACCGTTGGCGTTAGCAGTCGCCGACCAATGTCGGCCGACATCGTTGATCACCGATGTGGGGAGTACGAAGTTGCAAATTGTGCGACAGCTCGATCAACGATTGAACACGAAGCCAGGAATCAAGCCGAGGTTTATTGGAAGCCATCCATTGGCTGGAAGTGAAAAGAGCGGGCCGGAGTACGCTCGGGCTGAGTTATTTGTCGGACGAGTTTGCGTGTTGACGCCAACTCGGCATTCGCCAGCGATCGATTGCGACCGGCTAGATCAATTTTGGAGAAACTTGGGTGCTCGGGTGATACGTATGACTCCGCGAGCCCATGATGCAGCGTTGGCCGTAACGAGCCACCTGCCACACTTGGTGGCGTCCGCTTTGGCTGCATCAACGCCAGAAAGGCTGTTGGAGCTTGTCGCCGGAGGTTGGCTGGACTCCACCCGCATCGCCGCTGGTGAAGTCGACTTGTGGCAACAGATCTTCGCGGATAACCATGGCCACGTCTTGAAGGCGTTAGATAATTTTGAGAAAGTGCTGTCCTCCTTTCGACAGGCGTTAAAAAATCAGGACGAAGCCGCTTTGAGGAGGCTTTTGGAAGCAGGGAAGGAAAAACGTGACTCTTTGGGAAATTGACATTTTCCCCGGCGGCGGGACAGCCTGATTTGGCTGGCCAGCGCGTTGCCGCGGATGCCGAAGACCTGGGACTAGGTACGAATCTCCGGGTGCTGACCGCACAAGGGTATTTGATTCAGGGAGATATCAGCGAACAGCAGGCTCACCGCTTAGCAAAAGAATTATTCGTTGACGGTGTTGTTGAAACAGCAGCTGTCGCTCAGGTTGGCGACCACCGGCTAATGCACGCTCTGTCCCATTCTCTTCCCAGCGATGTGCGGTTGATCCACGTACTGCCGAAACCGGGTGTTACGGACCCAGTAGCACTGAGCGCCTGTTCCGCGATCGCAGACTTTGGCATCCAGGTGGACGCGGTTCGCACATTGCGGAAATACTGGATCGCCGGCTCTGCCGAAGACCGTCTTAAAGTTCTGTGTGCCAGATTGCTGGCTAATGAGTCCATCGAGCAGGTTATTATTGGCCCACTTCGACTCGAAAAACTACAGCTCGGCTCCTCCTATCGGTTTCAGCTCCTCCGGTTACCTTTGCGAGGACTGGATGATGCCGGTCTTACGAAGCTCAGTCGTGACGGCCAACTGTACCTGACTCTGGTCGAGATGCAGACCATCCAGCAACATTTTCGGGAGTTGGGTCGAGATCCGACCGATGCAGAATTGGAAACGGTGGCTCAGACCTGGAGCGAACACTGTAGTCACAAGACCCTTCGGGGGCGCATCGCATACCGCGACGATCACGGGGAACGCCAATTTGAAAATCTGCTTAAAGAAACGATTTTTGCCGCCACACAGCGGATTCGTAAAGAACTCGGCGACCGGGATTGGTGCGTTAGTGTTTTTGAAGACAATGCGGGAATTGTGCGGTTCGACGAACGGCACAATGTCGTTTTCAAGGTCGAAACGCACAACCATCCGTCCGCAATTGAACCTTACGGCGGCGCTAACACGGGTCTCGGTGGTGTCATCCGCGACTCGATGGGTACCGGAATGGGTGCCAAACCAATTTGTAATACGGACGTTTTTTGTTTCGCGCCGCCGAACGTGCCCCGCGACAAACTTCCGCCCGGTGTCCTGCATCCGCGCCGAGTCATGAAGGGAGTAGTGGCCGGGGTGCGAGATTATGGCAACCGGATGGGGATTCCGACCGTTAACGGTGCTATCTATTTTGATGAACGCTATCTGGCAAATCCGCTCGTTTTTTGTGGCAGTGTCGGCCTGCTGCCCTGTGACAAGACGCTGAAGAAGCCGCAAGTAGGGGACTGGATCGTGGCGGTCGGCGGTCGAACGGGTCGCGACGGAATTCACGGCGCCACCTTTAGCTCAGCTGAACTCACCAGTGAAAGCGAATCCGTTTCGGGTGGGGCCGTACAAATCGGGAACGCGATCACCGAAAAAATGATGCTCGACGTGCTTTTGCAGGCGAGAGATCGCGTGCTTTACAGCGCGGTGACGGATTGCGGAGCCGGAGGGTTTTCCAGCGCTGTTGGCGAAATGGGCGAGGCCATCGGAGCGGAAGTCTGGCTGGATCAGGCCCCACTTAAATATCAAGGTTTGTCGTACACAGAAATCTGGATCTCAGAGGCTCAAGAACGGATGGTGCTTTCCGTTCCTCCGCATAACTGGGACGAATTTTTGGAACTGTGCACTGCCGAGGGAGTCGAAGCGACTCGCATCGGAAAGTTCATCCCTACGGGTCGATTGGAGCTAAAATACCAGGGGCAGGAAGTGGGGAACTTGGACATGAAATTCCTCCACGATGGGCGCCCCCCGATCGTGCGAGACGCCACTTACCAACCTCGGCCAGCAAAGCCACTGAACATTTCTTTGTCGATCGATTACGTGGGCACATTGAATCGTATCCTGCGATCTTTGAATGTGGCCAGCAAGGAATGGGTGATCCGCCAATTTGATCACGAAGTTCAGGGACGAAGCGTGATTAAGCCGCTGGTGGGCGTGACCAACGACGGTCCGAGCGACGCGGCCGTCTTACGACCTGTCCTAGGATCAAACCGCGGGATCGCCATTGCTTGCGGTATGAACCCTCGTTTTGGCGACTTTGACACCTACGCCATGGCGGCTAGCGCCATTGATGAAGCAGTGCGGAATTGCGTAGCTGTCGGCGGCAACCCTTCGCAAATTGCCATACTGGACAATTTCTGTTGGGGATACACGGATCGTCCAGAAACGTTGGGCTCGCTGGTCCGTGCCGCGATGGCATGCCACGACGTCGCCGTAGGACTCGGTACGCCCTTTATTAGCGGCAAGGATAGCCTCAACAACGAATTCAGCTACC
>JANNPR010000973.1:0-1220 GCA_031400345.1 Planctomycetota bacterium
ATATGTCTGCCGCCGATGGCATGTACGGTTAGCGGATGAGCTTTCTTGCCGTCCCGGCGAAGGGCGCTGACGAAAATACTGGCCGCGTCTAATTGGTGACTGCCTAATTCAGCCATGAGGCCTCCACCGGTGCGAGACCAAAGTCGCCAACGCACTAACTCTTCTAAAGCGGATCGTAATCGCCCGTTACCTAACGTCATTTCCACATAGCCGTGGTCTTCGGCTTTAATGTTCTTGTCCGAATCCCACGCCTGCCATTGGGCGATCTTCTTCTCCAATAGAGACTTGCTGGCACTCGCCTTTTCTTTCTTCAGTGCCTCTTCGAATTTCTTCAACTCATCTCGGATGTCATCTATGCGTTCCGATTCGCTGCCTTTGACCAATTCGCCGCCGGGAACGGGTTGCTGCCAGCTATCTTTTCCAGGCAAGTTTCCGCGATGCCATTGCGCCCGGATGTGATGGAGTTCTCCTAGAACGCCCCAGCTGATTAGGTTGACGGCATTGTCATAGAGAATGCTGTAATGCCGCTGGTGACCCGTGGCCAAGTGCAGTTTTTGTTCTTCCGACACGCGTCCCATGACCTTGCATTGGGCAACGTTGTGCGCCATCAGCTTTTCGGTGAGGACATGTTTGCCCGCCTTCATTGCTTCGATCGCAACCTCAGCGTGCAGGAACAATGGCAAGGCAATAATGACTGCCTCGATGTCCTTATTCTTCAACAGCTCTTCCCAGCCGCCATTTTCTCCGTCGTAAACCTGTACCTGTTGGCGTGCTTCGTCCTCGCTTTTCCAACCATACTTACTCATTAGTCCCGGTCGAGCAGACAAGGCAGCGTCCGATGCCCAGTCGCCGTGAAAGGCACGGTGGATGCTCGAGGGGCGAATGTCGGCAATAGCAACGACGTTCACGTATTCAGGGTTCAAGGCACCAATGAGCACCCCACCTTCATCGCCGGTGCCAATGATGCCAATCCGGACCGGGTTGCCGACCTTACTGTATCCGAAATAGGCGGCGCCGAGTCCGGCACCGGTTACTAGTCCGGCCCCCACAACTTCACGCATGAAGTCGCGTCGGGATACTCCTAACGCAGAGTAATAATTATCTTTGCCGATTTCACGTTCTTCCGGAGTGAGACTTTTCATATGGGAGTTCCCGTCTTCGGCGGACAACAGCTCGTCCGCAAAGCTCGAAAAATGAAATCCAGACTTGCATGTCGCCCA
>JANNPR010000974.1:0-2697 GCA_031400345.1 Planctomycetota bacterium
CTATCACCGATCCCGATTAAGCGGATAGCTTTCTCAGTCCATGGCTTCGAAAAAACATCGCGATGAACTTGTGGGCCAGCTGGACCATGGCCGATCGGTCGAGATAGGAAATACCGAGTGTAGAAAACGGAGCAAAGGACCAGCGCCACCCCGACGCTCAAGATCGTCGCAATTCGTTTGCTACGTGATGGCATAGAGTGGTTCCGCGAGTGATGCGACTGTCTAACGACCAAGTTCACGCGGTAATTGCGGATGCCCCCGCTTCACGCTTTTTTCTTTCGTCTATTTCGCGTCTTTCGTGGGTGGATTCTTACTCCCATGCACATGTCGATCCAAACCCATATTGAACCACGAAGAACACGAAACCTACGAAAAGGAAGACGACATCGCGGTTTGGTGCTTAAATCTCGGAGAGATTCGCCCCAAGCAAACCGACCTTCATTCCATTTTGCTTGAGTATGCCGGTTGCCTTGCCGTTGACAACCAATAACACGATCAAGCCAATGCACGGAATCAGCGTCAGGAGTCCCAACAACACACCAACGGCGGTACTGTAAACCTTGATGGCCAGCATGAACACAAAAACTGTGCCCACGATTCCGACGGCGAGTACACCCAGGGCGACCAACCACCGAATTTCGGGTGGCAGCGCGAATTGGAAAATCACCGCGATCAGATAGATCAGAATGCAGACGATGATTCCCTTTTGGAGCTTGGCTATGCTTCTCAAATCCTCTCGCGTACCGCTTAACACTCCAATGACTTGCGAGTCCGCCCTGGGCGATTGATAGGGATTATTACTCATCTGCATGGGCTCCTGGTTGGGTAAATCGTTGTTCGCACCGATGTCTGACGTAAGCTATTCGTCGCAATCCGCTATAGGGTCTCGTGAGGCGGTAATGAATTTCCCCCACGCACCATCTCGCGAATTCGCTCCAAGAACATCCGAATCAATTCCGTTGATTTTATTCGTATCGGATTGTACAGGTTCAGTAACGGGGACAAATACAGGAATCGGTTATGCGGAGGAATTGGGATGGGCAGAACACGTTCAGTGTATTGGTGAAGCCGGGTACTGAAATCTCGACTTACGCGCGGTGAAGCAAGGCGCCGCACACGTTCAGAGCTGTCGCCGCACGAGATATCTCGAAGGAGAGTCCAAGCGCTCATTCTTTGCAAGGACTTGGCCACTGCCGCGCGTATTCGGTGATCGTCATCGCCAGCGAATTGAGCGAGTACCTCGGTCCCGATGTAACCGCCGCATTGGCCGCGAAGCCAGATAGCGATCCGTCGCAGCCTTGGATCGGGCGTAGCTTCAACCAAGTGCGTCAAGGCTGCCTTACAATTCGTCATTCGTACAGCTCGGATCTTTGTGCGCAGCGGTAAAAGTGATCGGTTCGCCTCGGTAAAAGTTAGAATCTCGACGGCAAGCCTGAGAGCTTTCACACCCGACGGTCCAACGCGATGCGTGCGCCCGACGAGTCGAAATTTGTGCGAACTTTCGAGCGGAAAACCAAGCAGCGGCCTTAAGAAACGCACGGCAGTAGCCCTTCATCCGGCTCCATCGCTATGAGTCACTACTTGTGTGGACGGTAAAATCTAATCCGCGCCACTCGGCCGTGTCAACTTAAGCGACTATTAACCGCAGACAACCACGCTACCCAGCGCTTGTAACTTTGCGGCATCTGTTTCGTCACCTATTGCGCTGCGGTCTTTGTAGCCAGAAATATATTCGTCATAAATGGACATCAGATAGGCCGTCGGGGACACCACTTTCGCAGAGGGCATCGTCGTCGAAAACCAGTAAGATCGGCCACCAATAGTTTCATGTAGAAGTTCGGCTTTGATACCGTCGAGGCCATGCCTAGCGTCCGCGATTGTCAACCCTGACCACTTCGCAAAATCCGGCACGGTGGCTGGCCTGCGGCTCTTAGAGTACCGGCGAGCGAGTTCAGCCAATGCCTCCTCGCGCTCCAGGGATTCGGCTTTTGGGGCGCGTTCATCCAGCAACGCATAGGGAAATTGTTTACCCCTGCGGGGGCCAGTACATACAATCGCGTCCAACTCAGCCCGCATCATGAGATAGCCCATCCGCATACCGCTATCTGTAGCAATGCCCGTTTTATGAAGCACAACTCAGTTCATCGCGCTTCAGTTGTCTACCACCCCGAAGGGCTTTTGTCAGGGCGGTGTTACTGCGTTTAAAAATAGCACTGTCCAACTCTAACTTGCGATACATGTAGGCATTCACGACATGGACGCGCGGTGCCGTCAGCGCCAGCATCCAGCGAATATCGGCCGTATCGACAAAATGCCAAGTCGGACGCAACAAATGCGTGCGCAGGATAGAGCCTGCCGCGAATGCTTTTTCAACGTCGTCGTGCGTCTAACTTTGCAAACGCAGTCCACGTGCCCATTTCGCGCCTGCGAAGTCTTGAGCTTGAACAGCGCCCAGCCACTCCACTACATCAGTCGGTTTACCCAGCGGAAGTTCGGAAATGCGTTGATTGCGGAGCCGCTGACGTACCATGTCCAAGCTATTCGCAATCCGCTATAGGGTCTCGTGAAGCGGTAATGAATTTCCCCCACGCACCATCTCGCGAATTCGCTCCAAGAACATCCGAATCAATTCCGTTGATTTTATTCGTATCGGATTGTACAGGTTCAGTAACGGGGACAAATACAGGAATCGGTTAT
>JANNPR010000996.1:0-4501 GCA_031400345.1 Planctomycetota bacterium
CGGCAATTAAATGAACCTTGCGTGGCAGTCCAGATCTTCAGCCGCTGATCTTCATTCCACATGGCTACGACGACGTGCGGTTCGATGTAGCCTTGATGGACACTAGCCGTACGAAACTCGCGTTCAATCACAATGTCGGCTTGCTTGAATCCTTGAGCGACATCTCCTTTTTCGAACTGCAAATGGACCGCGGTATTGGTGAGTTTATCCCCGAGTTTGCCCATGGCATCCGTGCGTAGATCCTCGTGCAAAATCGGTGCATCGTCCTTCATGGCATCCAGTACCCAGGTCACACTCGGTAGCACTTCGTACTCAACCTTGATCTTGGCAGCAGCTTCTTCGGCAAGATGTACGTTGGCAGCAGCCACTGCGGCGACTGCTTGTCCCTTGTAAAAAACTTTTCCTTTTGCCAAGCAGTTGGCGGCCAAATGAGCCAAGTTGACTGCTCCGGCTTCACCCATCACCGCCACCTTGTTGGCGAGGTTGGGAAAGTCGTCGGCAGTTACTACCGCGAAAACACCAGGCATCTTCTCTGCTTCGTCGGTATCAATGGACTTGATTCGGGCATGCGCGTGTGGGCTGCGAACCATTTTTCCATGTACCATATTGGGCAACTGGAAGTCAGCCGTGTATATCGCTTTGCCAGTCACTTTGTCAGCACCGTCGTGCCGTACCGGTCTGGTTCCCAGAACCTGATAGTCCTTTTTGCCCAGGTAAAGTTCGTCAGCGTGATTCATGGTTTCATCCTTCGTGAAATGTGTGTTGTGTTCAGCTGACGTGTACAGCTTGTGTGTTCAGCTTGCGAGTTCAGCTTGCGTGCCACTGGCGGCCGCCGGAGCTCGCTTGGACGTTCGATAAATGTCTATACGGCGGCAAGCCAGTGCTATACGGCAAAGAGTTCCGTTTGAAGCTGAGACCTACCAACAGTCCGGACCCCTTTATCTACTTGTTTGCTGCTTGTAACTCTTGCGCTGCCGCTTGCACCGATTTCACAATTTTGTCGTAGCCGGTGCAACGGCACAAATTGTTAGCCAAGTTGAAGCGGATTTCATGTTCCGTGGGATTTGGGTTCTTATCCAAGAGAGCCTTGGCGGTCACCAAGAATCCTGGCGTGCACACGCCGCACTGTAATGCTGCGCCTTCAAGGAAACACTTTTGGATAGGATGCAAGTGACCCTGGCACGCCATACCCTCGACCGTTTCGATGGTGGCTCCGCTGACTTCCACGGCCAACACGATACAGCTATTCACCGGCAACCCGTTTAACAACACCGTGCAGGCACCGCAGTTTCCATTGTTGCAGCCCTCTTTAGCCCCGGTCAGCCGCAGTTGGTCACGGAGCACTTCCAGTAGGCTCTGCCTCGCCTCGCACAGAAACTCGACAACTTCATCGTTAATCGTTGTGGTAACGTGGGTTTTCTTAGACACAGATTGGTTCTCGTATTTTTTGGATCAGTGCGAGTTACGCTGCCGTCGACTATTCCTCGCTTACGCTTCGGGTTGGTATTTGCTTACGCTTCGGGTTAGCTACTTCGTGCTCGTTCAACCGCTTTGGCCAGAGTCCGTTTCACTAGGACGCCGACCAGATTAACGCGAAATTCAACCGTCCCTCGCATATCGCTGATGGGAGAAGCGACCTTTTTGGCCAGTTCGCCCGCCTGCGCGAACGTGGTTTCGGTAGCGGGCTTGCCAGACAGCCATTGGCTGGCTTCCGCCGCAAACTTGGGTGTCGGAGCGACCGCAGCCAATGCCACGCGGGCTTGTACGATGGTCTGGCCTGACGCATCGAGCTGCACCCAGGAAGCGGCTCCGACAACAGCAATGTCCATTTCATTTCGCGGAATGAATCGTTCATATGCGGAGCCAGCATGAGAGACCACGGGCGGCAAGATAATCTTGGCGAGGAGTTCTCCGCGTTGCAGCACGTTTTTGCCCGGCGCCGTGCAGAATTCTTCGGCCGGCACCTCACGGGTTCCATTCGCGCCGACGATCAGGCAACGCGCGTCATGAACGATCAAGGGAGCTATCGTATCGCCAGCCGGCGACGAATTGCACAGATTACCGCCGACACTAGCACGGGTCTGAATTTGCCAACCCCCGACGATGTGAGCGGCATCGATTAATGCTGGGTAGGCGGCAGCAAGCTCCGTATTCTGGTAGATATGGTAACAGGGTACAGACGCACCGAGGCGACAGCCATGTTTGGGCGAATATTCTATTTCCATCAGTTCGGCAATTCGCTTGATGTCGACCACTAAATCGGCGTCGCGAAGATTCTCCCGAAGTTGTACCAGCAGATCCGTACCGCCGGCCAAGACTTTCGCCGTTCCATTTGCACGACCCAACAAGCTTGTGGCCTCGGCCAAAGACGTTGGGGCCGCATATTCAAAACTTTTCACGTCGGATCCTCTCGTCAGTCTATTTAGACATTTCGTACCGCATTGAACGCCTCAGCGCTTGGGCCCAGATTCTAGAAGATTTCACCATTTGTTCAAGCAAGCGGTTCCTACGCACATTCTTGCGATAATCCGCTTATAATGCTTTTCCACATCGATGTCACCGCTCGATCAAAGTATTACGGGTAAAGTTTACCTGGTAGGCGCTGGACCCGGCGACCCGGGCTTGATAACCTTGCGCGGAGCGGAATGTTTACGTCGTGCCGACGTTGTGCTCTACGATTATCTCGTAAATCCGCAGATCCTCCGGCACGTGCGGCCCCACGCAATCCAAGTGTGTTTGGGCCAACATGGTCATTCACGCATCTGGACCCAAGGCGAGATCAATGCCGAATTGATCAAGCTGGCCTGTGCAGGCAAAGTGGTGGTACGCCTCAAAGGGGGCGATCCAGCGGTGTTTGCTCGGGGCGCGGAAGAGATTGACGCTCTGGTGCAAAACGGTGTTTCCTTTGAAATTGTCCCAGGAATCACGGTAGCGCTGGCAGCCAGTAGCTACGCCGGAATTCCCATTACTCGGCGAGGCTTCGCCTCGGCAGTAGCCTTGGTTACCGGCCAAGAAGATGAACAGAAAGCAGGCGAGTCCCTGGACTACCGAGCCTTAGCGCATTTTCCAGGCACGCTTATCATCTACATGGGCGTGACGACAGCTCATCAATGGACGAAAGCTCTCATCGAGGCGGGCAAGTCTCCCACCACCCCCTGCGCGATTATCCGGCGTTGTAGTTTTGCCGACCAGCGCACGATTTTGTGTCGCTTGGACGAAGTCGTTCACCAGATGAGCTCGGTTCGTCCGCCCGCTATTGTGGTGATTGGTGAAGTCACTCGATTGGCCGAGTCCTATTCTTGGTTTGAGCGTCGACCATTGAGCGGCACTCGTATCTTAGTTACTCGTGCTCAAGAGCAATCGCACGACCTTTCGTCGCCGTTAAACGAACTTGGGGCCGATGTGATCCACCAGCCCGCCATTCAAATCGAACCACCCGCCGATTGGTCGGTTGTCGATGCGGTGATAAGTCGACTTGGTACGTTTGATTGGATTGTGTTTTCCAGTGCGAACGGTGTCGATCATTTTCTCAAACGTCTGTGGGACGTAGGCCACGATTGGCGAGTTTTGTCGCATCTCAAAATCGCTGCGATTGGGCCTGGAACTACCCACGCCCTCGAGCGGCATCACCTGCGCATCGACGTGCAACCGCCGGAATTTCGTGCCGAGGCTTTGGCTGCCGCACTGGCTCCGGCAGCACATGGTCTACAATTCTTGTTGATTCGAGCAAATCGCGGACGAGAGGTGCTGGCGGAACAGCTTCGCGCCGCGGGAGGGAACGTCGAACAAGTCGTCGTCTATCAAAGCCACGACGTGACCGCTCCTGATCCAGGCGTTCTCAAACTGATGGAACAAGGTCGAATCGAATGGGTAACGATTACCAGTTCCGCCATTGCCAGATCTTTGGTCAGCATGTTCGGTAATCGGCTCGGCCAGACGAAGCTCGCGAGTATTAGTCCGATTACATCGGCCACGATTCGCGAGCTCGGATTCGTGCCGGCGGTGGAAGCTCACGAGTACACAATGGACGGCCTCGTCGCCGCGATTATGGTATCGGTCGGATCCGCCCGATCGTAGAGGGACAGTGCGTCGAAAGAATCCTTCATTTGAAATCATCAACCACGGATGGCACAGATCAAAGGCTAGTTGGTAATGAAATACAGTTGGCGGAACATCGCGGGCTAGCACCCCTCCGGGGTGCGAATACTCCAAATTCCATTTCCGGGGGTATCGCTGCGCTCAACCCCCGGCTAATAGCTGCGAACCCTTCGGGTTCAAAAAACGTTCAGTGGCCTAACGAAAACAATTGGTTTGGAGTTGGTCCCGTCTAACCTGCGCAGTTTTGGCACCTCAAGATCAAAATTCTTGCTGACGAATTAACTCGTTTTTGTTCCATCCGTATGTGGGCCTTGTTCGCCCACATAAAACAAAGGTGGCTCAGATCGTGATTCTCAGCATTGCCGCTAGCAACGGAACAATATTTGGATGAGTGCAGCTGATC
>JANNPR010001006.1:0-11813 GCA_031400345.1 Planctomycetota bacterium
GGCAGCCCTTGCACGCGGCGGCCTCGAGGCGCGGCACCGTCGGATCGAGCTCGACGTCGTCGGGCACGCCCGGGATGCCCTCGCACAGCGCGTCGTGGCAATGGAAGGGCGATTCCACATGTATGAGGGCTATTCCCTTAAACAGATCACCCTTCCTGTGCGCGTCATGAAAGCCATGGGGGCTAAACTGCTGATCGTTTCGAATGCTTGTGGGGGCATGAATCCCTATTATCGTAGTGGCGACATCATGGTCATCGAAGACCACATCAACCTGATGGGCGACAACCCGTTAATCGGTATTAACGACGAGCGACTTGGACCACGTTTTCCGGACATGTGTCAACCGTACGAAGCCCAGCTCATCGAGCGTGCTTTATCTATTGCTCGCAAGCATGATTTGGTTGCGCATAGGGGGGTTTTTGTAGCTGTATCTGGCCCCAACCTGGAAACTCGGGCTGAGTATCGTTTCTTGCGTCTGATCGGAGCGGACGTAGTCGGAATGTCTACCGTACCCGAAGTGATCGTAGCTGCACACTGCGGGCTGCGTGTGGTCGGTTTTTCCGTGGTGACCGATATGTGCCTGCCTGATGCGCTGGAACCTGCTAACATCCAACAGATTATCGCCACTGCAACTACGGCCGAACGTAAGCTGAGAACGCTCGTGCGTGGTGTTTTGGCAGGGGAGCGGGACGCATAGGGTCCTTTAAGCCTAAATCGCAAGTCTTGGTGTTGCGTTTTTTGGTTTCGCTGTGGAGAAATTCTCCAAATGGAGGTTACTCTAAACGGTCGCTTCGCCCGACGAAGTTGAACAGGAATTGCGGAGCTGTTGACCTTTATGCAAGACTCGGCCTACTCAATCGGTTCCCAGAGCACATACCGACGGACTCGGCCAAATATCGTGGATGACTCGATGTAGCGAAGCTCATCGTGAGTTCTTCCGACGAATCGACTGACGTCCAGCTGACGAACCCGTGTCGCCGTTTCGGGATCAAGCGGCGACCGCAGACCCGTGTACCCCAGCGCTTGGATGCGATTCAAGATACCAGGCTCGACCAGCTGGTAGTGTTTTAGGATCGGATCACACGAGTTATAAACGATCAGAGTCTGATCGATGAGTGGCAGTGCCTTGCCGAGTCTGTTCCCGGGGGCTAACCAATTGTTGTGCATGGCTGCCGCAATCAACACCACTCGCATATATCGCGGGTTCGAATGGTCGATCATCGATCGATCACGCAATTCTCCAGCGGCAAGTGTGTGCAAGGCGCCAACTATGATTCGCGCGCCAAAACTGTACCCGATTAAACTCACAGGAGTCTCGCTTGGTACCCGCGTGAGAAACCAGGCCAAGTATTGAAACTCATCCTCCGTCCGCATTGCCTTGATGCGGATGTCTTGCAATTGGCCTCGAGTCCGCTCGCTTGGCCAGGACCAAATCAGGAACCGTATGGGAGTCGAGTCCGATTGCGAGCAGGTTATGCTGCGATACACAGACAGACCACGTTCAATAGCGTCGCACCAATCCTGCCGGTTACCGTGCACGTAGACAACTGTGATTTGTCCCGCAACATGGGCAGAGAACAAAGATTCTGCGTTCGAATCCGTCCAGCCCTGCGCCCGGTCGGATTGTCTCACCTCCAGAAGCGAAGTGTCTTGGCTCAAACAACAAGCCTCGGGCAGTCCGCGAGTGCTCACGATCCACAACTGATCTTGTGGTCGAACCCATGATGACTCGGTCGTCGGTCCCACTCTCGTGGCGAAACGGGAATTGTCTGCCGAACGGGCAAGATCGATCGCCAGCGTGGGCCTGACCAAGGCGCCACACAGGAGCAACAAGGCAATGACGGCGCAGGGGATCCATCTCTGCATCAAGAACATGCGATTTTCAATGAGTGCCAAGTTGAACAACCTTCGGTTCCGTCCATTCGCTTGCGCTTCAGTCTTGCCGTACCTGGGCTAGAGCGACACCTGTAAGTGCACTGCTCAAAGTAAAGTGTAGCACCAGATACACAACAGCCGTGGCAAAATATAAACCACGCCTGAGGAAAAAAACCTCCGTTGCGTTTGCACATCACGACACGTGATGTAGAGTTGCCTGCCCCAGAGATTCGCCGCAAACGAGTCCTTCGCATTCATCGGAGAAACCAGTTATGAAGAGGCTACTGCTATTATCGACGCTGACGATCTTAACGATCAGTTCAGCAGGCTGTGGCCGGATGTGGTCATGGTTGCACCGTGGCGACCGTTGCCAGGGCATGCAGGGCATAGCGGGTATGCAAGAGCAGTCCGCGTTTGGCAACGCCTGCGAATCCATGCCGGCATACAGTCATGGTGCCCTGTCGCCGCCATCGACTTTTGGCTCAATCTTGCCCGGCCCTGAAACCTTGCCGCCCGGTCAGTAAACCATCTCTCAACAGTACCCGAACCGCCTAATTCCGGACTTTCGGATAGAGACGGTTCGCCGGTCGTTCCAGAACGGCCCCGAACGTCCCCTCGGAGCCGCAGTCCGCCGCGGGAAGAGCGCGCCGATCCTGACGCGCATTCTCGCGGCGAACTTTTTTCTTGGCGCCGCAAATCGGTGATTAGAATGAATCATGCGACAATGGTCGTAGGACGATTTGTCCAGGCCATATCCCATCGTCGCTCGCATGGATTCGAGAGGATCGTGATGCAACGCTGTGCATGGTTTCTGGCAGTTGTTTTCTTCGCACTGTCCCCTTCCAAAGCCGGTCAGCTCGAAGCCCCAAGCAAAGGTGCGAAACTCGACAAACAGCTGACGCAACGCTGGAAGGTCGGGATGACGATCCGAGCTGCCGGGCCGTGTGCCGGCATTTTTGGTACGGCGCCCATCCCAACGGACTGGCCGGAACAACAGGTGCGCATCGTCAAAGAGGAAGTGGCGCCACAGGCTCAACTCAAATACCGCACGCTGGATAACGGAGTCCGGCAATTATTAGTATACATCGCCACATTGAATGCCGGAGAAACGGCGTCGGTGTTGGTGACGGTCGAGGTCACGAAGTTCTCACAATTGGGTCCCGACGATCCTAGCCAGCTCAAGATCCCGGAAAAACTCCCGCGAGACATCGCCCGGTTTTTGGCCCCGAGTCCCATGATCGAGAGTCGTCATCCCAAGATTGTGTCTCTCGCCAAAGAAGTCCTTAAAGACAAGAAAGAGGCCTCGGCATGGGAACAAGTCGAAGCCATTTATGATTGGGTCCGAGATCATGTTGAATATAAAAACGGTGATCTCAAAGGGGCGGTTGCGGCGCTGAAGGACGGTACGGGTGACTGTGAGGAACTAACGTCTTTGTTCGTCGCACTCTGCCGCGCGAACCGTATCCCAGCCCGCTGTGTTTGGATTCCCGAACATTGCTATCCGGAATTTTACTTGCAGGACGACTCGGGCGCTGGCTACTGGATCCCGTGTCAGGCCGCGGGCACCCGCGACTTTGGCGGCATGCCCGATTTTCGCCCGATTCTGCAAAAGGGAGATAACTTCAAAGTTCCCGAAATCAAAGAACCCCAGCGTTACGTGGCCGAGTTCGTAAAGATGAACGCAATCAAAATCGGCACCGCAAAACCAAAAGTCGATTTTGTTCGGCAGCTGCTCCCGGCTGGCGAGTGAGTGGGCCAATCCCTATCCTGCCAGGCGCGAGATTCGATTGACCGGTACCGCGACTTCGGCAGCCTCGGGCGTGTAAGCGTATTGCATTAAATACGCGTCTTCCGTGGTGTCCTCGTAAAAGTCCCGCAAGACGCACGTTGCACGGTAGCCGAGCCCGCGGAAAAAAAGTTGAGCATCAAGATTCGTCTCTCGCACTTCCAGTGAAATCTTCGTGCGCCGTTGATGCGACAACTTGTTTACCAACTTGCTCATCATGGTGCTGCCTACACCCCGCCGCCGAAAGAACTCGTGCACGGCGAAATTCAAGATATGCAAATGATCTTTGTGAAGCTCATAGATCATGAACCCGATTACGCGTTCTTCGTGCTCAGCAACCATGCCGATGCAGTTGCGTTGACGTAGACAACGCACGAAGTCCTCGTCGGACCACGGAAACTCAAAGCACTGACTCTCAATATCGAGAACCTCGGGCATATCTCGGCGAATCATCCAGCGGATATGCACACACAATTCTTGTTTCCCTAGCGGCTTCATGCCTGCGGCTCCATGACTCAACGTATGCCTACGACAGTCGATTTAATGCCTCAACGCCATCCCTGACTCAAATGAAGGGCAATTACGGTACCAGAACGCTGATAATGTGCCAATACAAACCTTGGCACTTTTCTGTGGTAAAGGCAAAGTGTGGTAATTTGTCATCGCCCGTTGCTTGTGAACACACATTCTCTGGTAACTAACAAGTGCAGCCCAAAAGGCAAGCATTCTTGCGCCTTGATATTGATCCAGTGCAGTACTTCACCTTGACCCTCGCGTACCTTCCTGCGAAACTCCGAACCACGCCAACGAGCCCGTGGCTCGGAATCTCAAGGAAGTGATTTCCCGTTGGACAAGGATGTAGTCATGAAGAAGAAGATTTTCTACTCGGTTCTAATCGGTACGCTTACGGCCCTCGCTGCGAACGGATGCGGTTCGTCCTCGTCAAATTCAAAACAGCAAGAAAACGCCGCAGTTGCGGGGATTTCCGCAGCACAACCGGACGGACAAGTGGAAGTGGCACCACCCGAGCCCGTTCCCATCGCCGCAGAAGAATGCGCCACCCCGGAAGTCGCGGTAAAAACATTCTTGGATACCCTGCGAGCCGGTGATGAACGCAAAGCAGTCTCCTTATTAACCAATAAGGCACGCGTCGAAACGCATCGCCGCGGGATGGTCGTCCAGCCACCAGGTAGTCCGACCGCAACGTACGACATACAAGCCTCTAAGTTCATAAGTCGCAATCGGGAGAATGCTGAAGTCGCCTCGATCTGGACCGAGATGACTGAAGTCGGCTCCATAAAGTATGATGTGACTTGGATACTGCGTCTCGAGCCAGATGGCTGGCGAGTCGCTGGAATGGCGACCGAATTAGTACCCGGCAAAGGTCAACAACCGTTGAACTTTGAAGACCCAGAAGAAATGCAGCGCGAACTCGAGAACGCAGAAGCGGCATTGGCGGAACAAGAAACAAACGGCGCGCAGCAAGCACGTGGGACGGACCCGTCTGATGCTATCAGACGTTAGTTCTACGGAATTTTCGAAATAACTAGCTACAACAGCTAGACGGGGAATCGCGAGCAATGCGGTTCCCCATTTTTATTTCTTGACAATTCTAAGTTCCAGTAGGGAAATGGTTTGAGTCAAAAATAGGGTTCCTGTTTGACTTGCGACGTCACCGTATTATCTTTCCTATCACTCCGAGTCCACTTATCCACTCCACACTAGCATTGGCCGCTTGACAACAAAATAGGTGGTGTTAATCTAACAGCCTATCCTGCGTCATTGATACAGGTTTGCTAATCGAAAAATATTTACAATGGACGAACGCAGCCCTGTAGCTGGCGGAGGAGAGACCCGGTCGCACCTTTCACGTCGTGCCGTCACGTGCTCGGTGAGGAAATGAGGACGGCATAGTTAGTTTCTGCTTCAGGTACCTGTTAGTTTGGGAGGATTTACCAGATGAACCGTATGTTGACATTAGGAATCGCAGCTTTTCTCGCGATCGTGGGCATTGCTCTGATCGGAGCCGAAAAGCAAGCGGTCGCAGGACATGGCTGCCACGGCGGCAGCGTTGGCTGCGATGGTGGTTCAGGAGATTGCAATGGCGCCGGCCACGGTGGGCGTCGTTGCGGTGGTATGCGTCACCGTCGTTCGCGATGCAGCGGTGATAGCTGCCATGGCGGTAATGACTGCCACGGTCATAGTGACTGCCATGCTCGCCGAAGCCGTTGCTCGGGACGTGGTCATCGTTGTGGTGGACGTTCCAATGGATGCTGCGACACCCACCACGCCTGCCATGGTGGCGGTGGCTGCAATGGTGGCGGATACGATGGTGGCGGGTGCCACGGTGGACATGCACCGGTGGATGCACCACCTCCAGTTCCAGCCGCTCCAGAAGCTCCAAAAGCAGCTGCTAAAAGCGCTCCGGCTTCCTACAATGCCGTTGCTTTTCGCCGCTAAGCGAACAGAGAATTAACTCTCTATTCGACAGGCAATAAGGTCGGACAACGATCACAGTTGTTCGGCCTTTTTTTGCGCGCTGAGGGCAAGTATCCTGAGGGCCAGTATCCTGAGTATGAGGCCGGCCCAGATGGAATCGCACGTATGGTCAGCACCAATGACACTTCCAATTGCCTACCTGAATGGAAACATTATCCCGGCTTCACACCTGAGCATTGCTGTTGATGACGCCGGTTTCGTACAAGGCGTTACAGTGGCCGAGCAAATGCGCACATTCGGCGGCCGGATTTTTTGCTTCGACAAGCATCTTGACCGGCTATTGCAATCACTGGATGTCGTCGGGCTGGTGATGCCGTTTACGAAACATCAGCTCAAGACGGCTGCGCATCAGCTTGTGGAGCATAATCATGCATTATTGGCGAAAGGCGATGATCTTGGGCTTTCGATGTTCGTCACGCCCGGCCCGTATGCAGGGTTTGCTCCGATGGATTCCAGTGGTCCTACCTGTGCTATGCATACCTACCCAGTCGCATTTGGCACCTTTGCAGCTAAGTATGTCAAAGGTGAATCCTTGGTGGTGACTAATACACGCCAAGTCCCCAATGATTGCTGGCCAAGTAGCTTAAAATGTCGAAGCAGAATGCACTATTTCCTTGCCGACCGCGAGGCGCGGCAACACCTAGCTGGCGCGCGGGCTTTGTTGTTAGACCATGACGATTTCATCACGGAAGCGTCAACAGCTAACGTCCTGATCTACAGATCCGATCGCGGTTTGATCTCTCCCCCTCGCGACAAGATTCTGCCCGGAATTACCTTGTCGATATTAGAGGAAATCGCCAGCCGTCTCGAGATTCCATTCCACTACCAGGATCTCACAGTAGCCGATGTACTGGCAGCCGACGAAGTATTGTTGTCGAGCACCTCGCCATGCCTATTACCCGTTTTTTCTGTGAATGGCAAGACTGTATTGGATGGTCGACCGGGGCCGATTTTTCGTCAGCTCATCGAGGCCTGGAACGATAGGGTCGGCTTAGATGTCCGCGCACAAGCCGAACGCTTTGCTATTCGAGACCGCTCACCGTAGCTCATTCGACGATCATATCGTCAACGGTACGATTTGAGGGAATCATTGGCAAAACGTGTTCTTGGTAGGGAACTTCCACGTCTAGCACGAAAGGTCCGGGGTAATCAATCATCTCTTTAAGAGCGGTCAACAAATCCGACTTCTTACTGACCGTCGACGCGCCACATCCATAGCCCTTGGCAATCTTTACGAAGTCTGGATAGCGAACTTTGGCGAAAGCACTAGCACCTTTGCCGGTTGCCTCCGCATGATCGATAGGGCCAAGGTACGTATGGGCGCGATTGCTTTGGTGGAAACGATCTTCCCACTGCACCACCATTCCCAAATGTTGATTATTAAGAAGCAGCACTTTGACGGGAAGTTTTTCACAGTAAGCTGTTGCAAGTTCCTGAATATTCATTTGAAAGCTGCCGTCGCCATCAATGTCTACCACTAGAGAATTTGGGTGGGCGGCCTGTACGCCCAGTGCAGCTGGCAGGCCAAATCCCATCGTTCCCAACCCAGAACTCGACAACCAAGTGCGGGGATTTTTGAACTTGTAGAATTGGGCGGCCCACATCTGATGCTGGCCGACTCCGACAGTGATATAAGTGTCGCGATCTTGCGTTATTCGCGACAGCTCGCTGATCGCATGCTGCTGCAGGATGCCATCGATCTGAGTATTGAACTTGAATGGGTTCTCCGCCTTCCACTTCTGACACTGCCGGACCCAGCTGGAAATATCATCTGGGGCTTCCACAATCTGATTCAGTCCCTCTAAAAAGAAAGTCACGTCGCTGACAATCGGGATGTGAGCTTCCTTGTTTTTGTTTAGTTCAGATGGATCGATGTCGACGTGTATGATCTTGGCGTGTTTCGCAAAGGCCTCCAGCTTCCCAGTAACACGGTCATCAAACCGCACACCTAAAGCAATCAGCAAATCACAATCGCGAATGGCCCAGTTCGCGTACACACTACCATGCATTCCCAACATGTCGAGGCAGAGTGGATCGTGGCTGGGAAACGCACCTAGGCCCATGACGGTCATGGTGGTGGGAATTCCTGTCTTGCGAATCAATTCCCGCAACTGTGGACTGGCCTCGCCGGAGATAATACCGCCACCTGCATAAATTACCGGCCGCTTTGCCAGTTTGATTGCCGCAGCAACCTGTTTCACCTGCTCTGGGCGGGCCAGTCGATTGTCCAGACAATAACCGGGTAGATGCATCGGCACATCCCAGTCGGGCGAGCAATGCGACAACTGAATGTCTTTAGGCATATCTACCAACACCGGCCCCGGCCGGCCGGTCGTCGCCACGTGAAAAGCCTCTTTTAACACTCGCGGCACATCGTTAACGTCCGTTACGAGATAATGATGTTTCGTAATGCCACGGCAGACTTCCACAATTGGGGTTTCTTGGAATGCGTCTCTGCCGATAACACCGGTCGGTACCTGCCCAGTAATCGCAATGATTGGGATGCTATCGAGTTTGGCGTCGGCGATTCCGGTAACTAAGTTCGTCGCACCTGGGCCACTGGTCGCCATAACAACGCCGGGCCTACCCGTCGATCGAGCGTACCCCTGAGCGGCAAAGGTGCCACCCTGTTCGTGACGGGGCAGAATTGTGCGAATTCGGTCGGCGTATCGCGTCAACGCTTGGTGCAAAGGCATACTGGCACCGCCCGGGTACGCGAAAATTATTTCCACGCCCTGGTCAACTAACGATTTCACAAGGATATCGGCACCCGTCATAACTTGCGTGCTAGACGAGGCTTTGGTGGCGGTCATAACAAACTCCCAAGCGGCGTACCGGTAAGTTCAATAACGACGAGAACCCTCAGACTAGGTAATCATGCTCGACAATACAAGAGCGATGGAAACGGTCTACTTGCGACGCAAAATCCTCATGGAGTCTCGAACGCCGCAGGCCAGCATTCGCACCTCTTCCGCCGTGTTGTACAGATAGAAACTCGCCCGGCAACTCGCTGAAATACCGAATCTTCCGTGGAGCGGCATGGCGCAATGGTGCCCGGCTCGGACCGCTATCCCATTCGCATCCAAAACCTTGGCGATCTCGTCCGCGTGGAGTCCATCCACATTAAAACTCACGATCCCACCTTTTCGGTCAGGGGCAGGGCCAAAAAATCGCATTCCGGGAATCTCACTCAATAAGTCATGAGCGAGTTTTGTTAATGACTGTTCATGTGCGTGTATGCGGGACATGCCAATCCCTTGCAAACAATCGATTGCGGTACCCAGTCCGATCACTGGAACGATCATCGGCGTTCCCGCCTCGAACTTGTAGGGAAGATCTGCTGGTTCAAAGCCCGAAAAAGAGACTCGGCGGATCATACTGCCGCCCCCCAGAAAGGGCGGCATGGATTCAAGTAATTCTTGGCGACCGTAAAGCACTCCCACGCCCGAAGGGCCGAGCATTTTGTGCCCACTAAAAGCCAAGAAGTCTGCTCCCAACTCTTGCACGTCGGTCGCCTGATGAGGAACTGCCTGCGCCGCGTCGACAACCACGATCGCGCCCACTTTGTGCGATTCACGAATGATTTGGGCGATTGGATTGATCGTCCCCAAAGCATTGGACACCGCCGTGACAGAAACTAGTTTGGTGCGTGCAGTGAGAAACTGATCGAGAGCCCCCATGTTCAATTCGAAATTATCGAGCACCGGGAGCCAGCGAATGCTGCAGCCAGTACGTTCTGACAGTTGCTGCCACGGAACGATATTCGAATGGTGCTCCATCTCAGTCAGCAGAATTTCGTCGCTTGAAGAGAGGTTCGCATCACCCCAGCTTCTGGCCACAAGATTAATGGCGGCAGTCGTACCGGAAGTGAATACGATCTCGCATGACCGTTTGGCGTTGATAAAACGGCGCACATTCTCCCGCACCCCCTCGTACAGCTCGGTTGTCTCCGATGCCAAAAGGTGCCCGCCCCGATGGACGTTACTGTAGTGGTGTGCGTAGACATCGGCCATAGACTGGATGACCGCAGTGGGACGCTGTGTGGTTGCGGCATTGTCGAGGTAAATTAGCGGACGTCCGTCTTCCATGCGTCGAGATAGAATCGGAAAATCATTGCGGAGATCCACCCCTAACTCACCATCATTTAGCTTTTCAGTTTTCGACTTTTTGGGTGCGGGTCTCCCCCCCCCCAGCTTCCTAGCCTCCAAGCCATCCTTGCTCGGAATCTCGCGTACCACGTTGCTTGTCGGATTAATCCCTGCACTTTTTTTGGCTGGGGGAGAAGTCGCGACAGCGGCCACAGCAGCATCGCTGCTCGCATGTCCGCGCAACTCAATGGGCGACGGCAATGATGGAATCAAGTGCCCATTTTCGTCGGGAGTAAGATGACCACCAATTGCCAAATCCGCAAGCGTTTGGATGCGTTTGACCATCGAGTACAAACCGTTGCTGCGCATTGGCAAGATATAGGAACGTAGCTTAATCCGACTAAAGATGTCTTCGATCGGGAAATCCACAATCTCGCGAGGGCGTTTACCCGAATAGGCTGCTAATAAGATGGCGATCAAACCCCGCACCATCGGCGCATCGCTATCGGCGACGAACTCGAGCTTGTCATTGTTGGGCCTCGCTATCAGCCACACATTACTCTGACATCCCAGGACGCGATTCTCCTCCGTGTGATAGGAATCGGGAAACGGAGGAAGCGATTCACCCAGTTCAACGAGGTATGCAAGCCGATCGTTGGTATCCAACCCAAGGATATCGTCGCAGATTTCTGCTAAGGTGATCAAGGATGAAGTGCCCACTATTCAGACAGCCATTCAGTTATTTGGTTCGCTAATTCAAAGCTTCGTTGAAGACAATTATCTCTGCAAACGGCAGACCTGGCTACCGGCAAAAGGATTGCAAAGTCTTAGAAACGTGATCTGTGCATCTAGGGTACGATACTTGCAAGCCACGATTTAACAAATCGGGTGAGTTGAAGTCTACGTTGCAAGCCCGATGACCAAAGCTCGATGACCACAGCCCGATTACGTTTGGACTGTGCAGACACATGCCAAACCGGCTCGCTATTGGACAAATTCTGGCGTAACAAGCGATTTGATGACCTTAAAGCGATGCCCCCGCGCCAGCAATTCCACCACGGCCTCGCGGCCACGTGACCCAAAATCTAGCGTCCAGTCGTTGACATACATCGCAACGAACGTATCTGCCTTCCCGCTATCGAGCCCTCGTCCAAAATTCATGGCGTAACGCAACGCATCGTCCCGATGTTCTAAGCCGAATCGAATCGACTTCAAAAGCAGGTCATTCACATCCCGCATGACTTCGACCCCCAAATCTCGCCTAATTCCATTCGCTCCTAGCGGCAGCGGCAGACCTGTCTCCTGCTGCCACCACTTACCCAAGTCAACAATCAATTGCAAATGGTCATCGGCATACGTCAATTGTCCCTCGTGAATAATTAATCCTGCGTCAATTTGCTGATCTTGATACTGCCCCAGGCACACGACTTGAAGAATTTTATCGAACGGAACTACAACGTGTTGAAAGTCGGTACCCAAACACATCCGAAGCGTTAGATACGCAGTTGTCAACGTACCAGGGACCGCGATCACTCGACTTCTCAACTGATCGATCGACATGGTTT
>JANNPR010001031.1:0-5170 GCA_031400345.1 Planctomycetota bacterium
GAGCAACAAGCCGAAAACGCAGTTGCCTTTTTTCGGGTAAGGAATTTCTCGCGCCGTCACACCGCCGGACAATGCGCCGGTAAGAATTTCAATCATCAGTCCTAAACCAAAGCCCTTGTATGCCTGAGCGCCGCCCATCGGCAGAATGGATCCCGGTGGGTTCGCGTACAGATCGTTGGGATTTGTCGTCGGCCGACCGTTACTGTCAATTAACCATCCTTCCGGGCATGGTTCATGGGCAATTTTTTTTACTCGCACTTTTCCTTCGGCCGTCGCGCTAGTACTGAAGTCCAAAATCAATGGTTGATCTCCATTCGGCACGCCGATGGCCAACGGATTGGTGCTGAGTCGCGGGCTTTTTCCGCCGGGCGGGGCAACTCGCACCGCCGCCCCATGCGAGTTCACCATCCAAATCGATACGAGACGTTTGGCTGCCACAGCCTCGCAGTATTCACCAAGCCGTCCGATATGCCCGGAATGAATCATGGTCCCCACAGCAACCCCTGTTGTAGCGGTCTTTTCTGTAAGGCGCGAGATCAAGCGATCGGTTTGTACTTGGCCAAAACCCCAGTTTGCGTCGGCGACAACTCGCGAGTCCGACTCACTGAGGACGTCAAGCTCGACACCGGACACGACCTCGCGGTCACGCATGGCCTGCACGTAGAAAGGAACCCGCATTACGCCATGCGAGTCGTAGCCGCGCAAGTTGGCATCGACCAAGCTTTTTCCGACCCGCCAAGCTTCTTGGCTATTGGCGCCGCCGGCAAGCAGCAGTTGCGCGGCAAAATCAGTCAAAGCGTTTGAGTCAATCGTTGGCACCGTTTGGCTCCCCTGTCGCAACCTCGTTTTTTTAGAATAAATTGAAATGCGCGAATCGACATCGTTATTTCGCCCCAAGGGACCCTTTAGCCAGGCCCTTCCCGAGCTCAGCGACGTGCCACCCGATTAGAGGCTCGAACCCCTACTCTCCCAGAGCGAAGTTCTTCAATCGGCCGGCAAACTTCGGGGAATGAATGAGTTTGCCAGAACCTACATCCGCACGAGTCATCGCCATGATATGGAGTGGATTTACAGCGGCAGGCTCCAGACCATTCAGGGCCGCACGGCGAATCATTTGGATTCCACCGCGAGACTGGCTCGACGATTCGGCGAGGGTTTTTCCCCATCCGACAATCCGTTTTAGCAAATTCGGATGAATCTTCGGATGAGCGGCTTCGGTGCGCGCGATGACCACATCGCTTTTGGTCCGGAGTTCCCAAAGTCTTCGCAAGTCGCTGGGGCTTAGCGCCGCGACGCCTTCGTGAACGAAAACGATGTCTCCCGTAGAGGACTCTAATCCCGTTTTCAGCGCCCGATCGATTCCCAGTCGCCAGGGATGGCGGGCTACGCGGAGCTGCGGATATTTGCGAGCCAAGTCCCAGGCGATTTCTTCGGTCTGATCGGTCGAACCGTCATCGATGACCAATATCTCAAAGTCGACCGTCAAATCAGGCAGCACTTCCAGCAAATGGTGAATTTGCGGAACGAGCGTCTTCTCTGCATTATGTACGGTTAGTACAACACTTAGGGACTGGCTCAAGAGGCCACCTCACCGCAGAAAGAGGAGGGAAGCACTGCGCGCGCAGGAATTCATCGGAATACCGTCCGCAGGACTCGAATGACTTCCGCGACATTCAGAAAACAGGAGTCGTGCGACACACAAGGGTTATGACGGACAGTGGGAGTGTGTCCCTTGTTTTAGCTCCATCGGTGATACCCCATGAAAAAAGAGTTTTGTTATACTGCCGGCATTCACCCACGAATGTAATGGATAGCGCACCAACCTTTGTAGAATCTTTGAGGTACTTTCATGCCTGCGGAATCAAAAATAACCGAACTCAAACTTGAACTTCCTCCCGCTCCAAAACCGGCCGGAGTCTACAAACCGGTGGTGATCGTCGGCAATATTGCCTACGTTTCAGGGCACGGTCCACTTAAGGCTGACGGAAAGCTGATGACCGGTCGTGTGGGCGCGGAGGTCGATCTAAAGGGTGGCTATGACGCCGCTCGCCAAACTGGGTTAGCCATCCTGGCCACGCTTCGAAGCGCTTTAGGGAATTTGGACCGAGTTAAGCGATTAATTAAGACCTTGGGAATGGTCAACAGCACTCCTGAGTTCACTCAACACCCAGCAGTCATCAATGGCTATAGCGAATTAATGGCTCAAGTCTTTGGCGAAGACCAGGGTGTGGGAGCTCGCAGCGCCGTTGGGATGGGCTCGCTGCCAGGGAATATATCCGTGGAGATTGAAGCCATCTTCGAGCTGCAATGACTTCGTGAGCCTAAGCCGCCCGATGACATTGATCGCGGTCAAGATTCAGTTTTGCGGCAGATATCGCGGATTGCATGGCCGAAATCGAGCTGCGCAACGCTGTAGCAGATGCGGTGGCGCCGAGGTCAATGAGCTGCAGCCCGAAGATCTGCGTAAGTTTTTCATTAACTTGATGCCATAATTCCTCACACGAATTGTGTATCCGACGCATTTGCTCTGTCTCAGATAGGTCGCCGTCGTTTTCCTGCATTAGGGGGAGGAGCAAATTGTTAATCGATTGCAGGAAGGATTGAGCGCAACGTTCGGCGGTTTCTGCCAGCACCTCGACGTCGGCTATTTTGGAATCCTCCGAGATTCGCCCAAGTTGACTAACAATATCGCTTAGTTGCCTTTCGAAGGCCTGAATCTGCGCTGGAGCGAGCGATAGACTAGATTGCTTTGCTTGGGAGGGATCGTCTCGATCCGATTTGGGGGATTCCTTCTCATTTCCTTCCGGTGCTGCTGACGATAATTGCGGCGCACGGTCGGCGTTAAGTGACGCTCTCCGGCGGCCGAGTATGATCGCGACTTTGAATCGCCATCGCGCACCGATCCCTTCTCGCCACTTTCTTGGTCCCCGATTCAAGAAAATGGCGGTGCCAAAACCCACCCCAATATTTAGGGTGGCTAAGAAGACCACAAACACCAACGTGAAAAACTGGCTCACCATATTAAACCTATAGCCCGAAAACCGACCGTTGGAGTGAGCCGCGGCCAGCCCAGGAAAAGAGATCTTGCGGCTTTCGAGGTTTGTAATGGTCATGTTGCTTGCAGGGCCGGTAATTGTATTATTCATCTCCCGACTGGGCACGAATGATTCTGCCTGTCGCTTCCGGCGCGAACGCGGGAGGACGTGAGTCAGCTGGCGCCGCCCGAGAGAGCCCGCTGGCAAGGCGTTCGGTGCTGCCGCGGCTTCGCCGCTCGACGTTGAGCCGTTCCAGAAAGTCCGACGATGGTTCGTTCAATACAAATGTTTGACTTGCTCCGTCCGGTTTGGACCGAGATCGCACAATACAGATGACTTCGGTGTCCTGTTGCTGGTTGTTACTAATCACAGCAACAAGTGACTGATGTGTGGACGCGGGAAGAACCGGTTGGGAGGCGGTGTTTTTAGCGTTGGCCGACATGCGGCTTGGCATGGTCGGAGGTAGCACACTATTCGTCGACGCTGTTGAAGCATTTCGAGCGGGTGGGTTAGTCGCAACGTTCTCGGTAACTTCGAACAACCGCTCCAGTCCGACTTGTGCGAGCTGCCAATGAATGTTGGGCCACGATGCATAGACTCCTTCGTCGTCTTGGGGATCGGCAGCGTTGCATATACCGAACAATTGACCATCGGCGGAAAACAGGCCACCGCCACTTCGTCCGTCGATCGGTTGACCTGCGACTTGAACATTAGGTGCTCCCAGATACTTGCCCAGGGAGTTCACTTGACTCGTTCGTACCGATGGGCTGCCTCCCTTATCACAGCCGATAGAAAATACGTGGTCGCCGGAACTTGTCTGGAAATTTGTGGTCGCGACGGGTACCGCCTTGACGGTAATGCCGGGCCGGATGGCGATCAAACCAATATCTCTTTCTGTGGCTTCATAGCCGATCAGTTGTGCCGGTACGGGATTTTTGGCTCCCGGCGCAAACAAATCGATTTGGATTTTTCCCTTGCCCCGCGATTCTCGAAAAATGTGACCGCAGGTGACGATCAATGCCTCGTCGCCATGAGTATCGATGATCGTGCCGGTACCCCAAGATTGTCCTTGACCATCGTCGACGCGTATCCTCACGGTGGCTTCCAATGCCCGTTGTACCACAGAGCGATTCGTTGGAGGCTGTAAACCCGCAATCGTTGAATTGGGGCGAGGCCCTCCGCCAGCGGGCGAATCCGAGATTCGATCTGATGCCGGTGTTATCTCCGATCGAACCATTGCGACTGGCTTCGCTTGCGGTGAAGGTTCGCCAGGGTGCTGTTGAGCGAACGGCGTTTTTTCTTGGCTGTTTGCTGGTCGAAAGTTTATCGTGACAAACATGCGCTCCAGTCGAGCTCGACTGGTGGCGCCGACAACGCGGTCGACTTCCCGACCGCCGGAGACCAATACGAAACAAGGGATTCCTTTCACGGCATAGCGGGTGGCTAGTTCCGGTTGTTCCTCAACGTTTACCGCTTGCACGGGGTAACCGTCGGCGGACAAGCGTTGCACGACCGGCGACATCGTCCGGCACGGGCCGCAGTGTTCCGAGTGGAAGCTAAGTAAAACAGTGTCCGGAGCTCCGCAGAGCGCGGCCACAACGAGAATCGTTTCGAGCGACGCCATCTTATCCCTCCTTGGATTTGGACGTGCTGGACTGCGAGCATACAAGATGGCTCGGCAATCCTCAGGCCGTCATCATGACGACCTCATCGGATCTAAATAATCAATCCATCCTTTTAAGTTGCAACAATGTCGTCCTGCATTGAAATTCTTACAAGAGCAATTCTCGGGCTGAGCCGGTTTTGTGCGTTTCCCTAGGCAATCCGCTACATGGAACCGACAATCACTGGAGGACATTGCTGCCGGCAATCGAATGTTGCAGATGCCGTGCCGCCGACGTAGTAGTCCGTCTAGATCAGAATAAGTGGGTAGGTGAAAGTGTGCCACTTACCAACTTTTTAGAAAAGTTGCACTACCACGTCTTTTGATTCAAAAGAAATCGCTCTTGACCATGCTTAGCGAATGAAATATTCTCCCGCCTCGCTGTTGCGAATGAGGCCTGGTGAGTCACGCAGAAGGTGTGACGAATCAACTGCCGATGTTGGTTTGACAATTTATTTTAGAGCGACCACGT
>JANNPR010001034.1:0-4482 GCA_031400345.1 Planctomycetota bacterium
CCCGACGCGCTTAGCGTAGCGACTTGAGCCGCAATAAAGTTTGCATCGGTTCGGGACATTATGTTCGTTCTAAAGACACTGAGTAACCCGCAAAAAAGTTATGCGGTACACCAACCCGAAACGCAAGCGAGGCCCACGAGAATTGCCTCGCTCGCGCTTCGGGTTGGTGTACCTTTCAATGGACCCCACTTAGTACGGACTAAACAATCACTCGTAACGCGATTCCATTGGGAGCTGTGAAACTAGCCAGGGTTTTGAGAAATCTGCCACAGCAATTGGTACCACGGACCTAAGGCCATGAGGGCATAAATCAGGACTAGCATTCCACCAACCCCGGCTGAAATAAACACGGGCAAGTAAATGGAAAACCACTGAGCGGCGTGTTCGGCTCGTCGATGATAGGATCCCGATAATTGCCGCAACGCTTTTACCAATTGGTGCGAAGGCAGATGAGCCATCAGCAACCAACGGATCCAGCCCGGAACGTTAGAAAACCCTTGCGGATGATTCTCGCCGCCGCGCAGTTGTTTTGCAAATTCTTGGCTGTCCAGCTCTAGGGATCGGTCACCGCTAGCTCGGCCTGACAATTCAATCGCCTCTGGGAGCGGCACATTGTGCTCGATCAGCAAAGCCAATAAATCGGTGTAAACTGCCAGACTACCCGACGTAGCTAAGGTTGCTGAGGGTATCAACCGGGTTGCAATAGGGTTATCCCTTCTCAGGCGAAATGCTCCAAGCCTGCCGAGGAAACCGCAGAGAATTAGCACAGCGGGAATAATTGGCCCCCACCACGGAAGCGTATCTCGCAGCCAATCAAGCACCGCTGTGCCGCGATTTGGCGCGACTTCAAAATACGCCCGCGCAGAGGCCATTCCCGGCCACAATTGCAGCAAGAAAAAGATGGAAAATGCATACCAAGCCGCCAATACCATCGCGGGATAAACGGCTCCCGCCCACAGGGCACGACGAAGTTCCCTGGCGCGCCGCAATGTTGCTGACAATCCCTCTAACGCCGCAGCCAAATTGCCGGTACGTATGCCCGCTTCCACCATGGCTCGGTACAGCGGCGGAAATGAACCGGTCGCTCCCAGTACGTCGGTGAGAGTGGCACCGGCCTCCAATCGTTGCGAGAAATCCTGTGCCAAGCCTTGCAATCTGCCAGGCATTTCGCGTGCCAAGGCTGTCAACCCACTATCTAATGGGACGCCCGCTCGCGCTAACGAAATAATTTCTTCGTTCAGCGCAATCCATTGGTCGATCGTGATGGACGAGTGTGCCACTTCAGCCGCCGGCATTAGGTTAGATGTACGATAACGCCTTTTTCGGCGGCAGGCCAGTGCGCAGTCCGGAAAGCGTAGCTCCCAATTCAATCCCCCCAGAGGCAGCACTGGCTTGCCGCCGAACGAGCTCGAAGCCCAAAGCTAAGTCCACGCCGGCGGCGGCCAGTGGCACACTTTCGAGTGCTGCCGCGATTTGCGAATTAGTTCATTCCACTCCAGCACACCAGCCGGTCTGCGGCTTATCGAAAATCTTCGGCGTTGTGCCAGCTTGTAGTTGTGCAATTTGCTTCTCGGCACGCTCGACGTCTTTGGCTGACACGTGTACTTCCAGTCCGATATCGAATGCGGTTCCACCGTGTGGCGGAAGTTTTACAACTCGGCCCTGCTCCCCTTCATGAGTTCGTGGATTCGGATAATTGGTTCCTGGTTCGAGACCAGTTACGTATCCATCGGAGACCGCAGTGGTGTTCTTCCAAACCGTAAAACACGGCAACTGTTTTACGTTAAACGTCAGGCTGGCTCCGCGCGTGGCATGGGCATTCTTCAGCAACGCTTGACAACGGCCCATCGAATCGCCGACCAATTCCAACAAGTAAACCTGCTCCTCAAATCCTGGCGTCTCCGCAGCGTAGCTGTCCCAGTTCTTTATGCCGCTGGCAGCATGCTCATTTCGTGGGACGACCGTCTTTAGTGGTGCCGCGATGCGAGCGCCGGCATCCAAAAGTGGCACTCCGAAGTTGACGTGATAGAGTATTTGGATTTCTGCCGGGCTGGCTGAAAGATTTTCAATTTCGTCTCGCACTCGGAAGCCTAATTCGCCAAAACGAGTGACCAGGGTGGTCGTCATTCGCAACTTAAGGAAATGAAATCGAGTCTCCTCGACGACCCCCTTGACGGTAATTTCGCCCGCATCGCTGTCGACGCCGACCTCGACGAAATTTGCGGGGCGGTTGGCAATGCGACCGTGAAGTGGGAATTTCAAGCGCCCGGTCTCATCGAAGTCAGGAGCTCCGTTGCTTTCTAATCCACAGCGCACGAACAATTCATCGAAGCCATCTAACCAACCCAAGCCACTAGGCTCTGCCACGGCAACATATTTTGGGTGAACGGGTCCACGTACGGGTGATGTCCAGCCAATTTCTTCGTCGCCAATCCACGCTTTCCAGACGCTCATGCCGCGCGTTGGGAGCACATCAAAAACGAACCGACCATTGTCGACTCGGATGGAATCCACGCCGTCTCTCAAACCACCTTTGAGAGTCCGTTTGACGACCGAGAACTTGGTAGTTGTCCCGATGTCGCGGGGACCAATCGTCAGTTCATCGAGAGACGCGTTATTTTGCGCGTCGATCACGGTCCATTTCTTGGACGCCATGCTTAGAGTCTCCGCAAAGGTGAAGCGCACGTTGATGAGAAAACTAGTGTACGAGAGGCGTATGGGAATAGGTAGTAGTGCGTCTGCTTCAAAAGTTGGGTCGATGTAGTAGGCACCCTCCGTGTGCCGTTACGTCACACGGAATGTGCCTACCACGACCGATCGCTCCGTCGCGCGATTTCCCGGGATTCAGTCGCTCTTGTCCGAGGCTCTATTGCCGGTTGTGCCGTCTGCGTCCAAGTTCGCGCCGTATTCAGCCATCTTTCGCCATAGAAAAACTTCAGCAAAAATGACGCAACGTTTTCGCTACTGCCACGAGAACAGTCAGTGAGATGTGAAACGAACAACGCGGCAAGAAGAACGGCTGTGTTAGCCTTCTCAAAAGCTGCAAGGCGATGGGAATTCAATCAAATCCGGAGGGTGACATGGCTGGTTACATTAAGTTTGATGGAATCGATGGCGAATATCAGGACAAGGATCACAAGAATTGGAGCGTTCTGGAATCGTTCAGCCAAGTGATTCATAAAACCGGCGGGGGCAAAACAGGCTCGACTCGCCGTGGCGGTGACGTCCAGTTCGAAGACGTCCATGTTGGTAAGGAGCTCGACAAGTCGAGCCCGAAACTCGCCGAGGCAATTGCTAAAGGGAAGGTTTTTGCCAAAGTCGAAATCCATGTTACCGCTTCGTATACCGATGCGGGTCGTGTCACGTACTACGCCTACGAGCTGAAAAACGTGCTCGTTTCGAGCTATCAAGTCGGTGGAAGCCCGGAGAGTCGGCCCCAGGAACAGATGTCGCTGAACTTTGAGGAAATCAAAGTCACGTACACCGAGATGGATAATGCTGGCAAGAAAAAGGGGAATGTGGAATACAGTTGGAAGGTTGAAGAAGGCCAGAAGTAAACCAGCAAACATTTACTGGAGCATTGGTTCCGCCAGCAATGCACGCTCAATGACACGGGATCGGAGTCAACCTCCGATCCTGTGCTGTTTTCTTGTGGCTTCGATTAACTCCGAGCCGCCGCTGGTGTGCGTAGGCGAGGGGAAGCCGTGGCCTGCGGCTCGGGGTTAAATTTTAAACGAGGGTGAGCTAGATCAACTGCGACATACTTCGCAGACCCAAAGGCTCTCGGCAGGCAAATGGCTCGCCATAAGCGACTCCAATCGATCGCCCCCAGTAGGCCGCGAAGTCTCGCAGACCATCAAGGAACGTCGGCGCCAATTGAGGACGCCCCGCTACAAATTGACTCTGATAGCTTTCGATCGAGGACAACTTCTTTCGCCAGTACTCGCTGATGTCTAACACGAAGGCGGGTTCGATCGCCAAACGAAGATGCACCGAAAAATAGTGGTAAATCCGCTGAGGGTGATGCGGCTCACCAGGAATATCGGATTTGGTCAGCTTTGACCAAAAGCGGGCTGCCTCGACTAACTCGGCCGCGGCAACATGATCTGGATGTGCATCAATCCAGTACGGTGCGAACAACCAGCGAGGCCGGGTGCGACGAATCACCGCGGCCAAACCATGTCGAGCATCCAAGCTGGCCTCGAGACTGCGATTGGGTAAACCCAAGTTTTCACGCCAATCCAGTCCCAGAATCGCAGAGGCAGCAGCCGTCTCACGAGCTCGGATCTCAAGACTCCCATGAGGTGTCGGTTCGCCGTTTGTCAAATCCAGTACACCGACGCGCATTCCCTCGGCTTTAAACTTCAGGATAGCCCCCGCCATCCCTAATTCTGCGTCATCGGGATGGGGAGCGATGGCTAAGACATCCAAATTCATCGTCGAGTACCTAATCGGTTGATGATGCAAGCACGGTTGACTGAA
>JANNPR010001037.1:0-2513 GCA_031400345.1 Planctomycetota bacterium
CCAAAACGGGTGACTCGGCGGTGCGTGACAATGGGCTCCACATGCAAGGCCAGTTCCGATACGTTAGCCAGTCGATCGCGAGTTGTCCTTGGGCTTGTGTCGATTCCTCTGATGACGTCGCAACCGTCTGGCTGGGTCGAAAAACAAAGGTAGACCCATCCGGAGTCCATGCGGAAGCCTCTGCGTCGGACTGCCAACGGGCTGGCAAATTCGAAGTCCCGGGTCGAAACTCGTGGTCGTGAACCAGCACTGCCATGGCCTGGAAGTCTTGCCAGTCCTTTGAGACAATCGCTCCGTTGCTATACAGGTCACCTTGATTCAAGGTTATCCGTTCGCCTGGCAGCCCGACAACTCTCTTAACTCCCCAGTCATCGCCTGCCGAGTCCAAACGGAAGGCGACCAGATCCCACCGCGAAGGCGGAATCCACAAGTAAGGCCACCGGTCCACATAGATCCGCGTTCCCGATTGGACTGGAATCGATCCCAGCGCGTTTCGTCGATACCCACAATTCGGACAGACCAAAAAACCTTCCACCGGCGGAGAATCCACTCCACATCGAAATGGAAATCGGCAATCTGCACAGCGCAGTGAATAGTGTGGTCCAAGCAACGTTTCGGCCATCGATCCGCTGGCGACGCGAATCGGAACAAACCAGCCGGCGATGCAAGCTAATCGAAGGATTAGTACCGCGGTCGCTACGGCGAGCAAACCGATAAGAGATCGACGACAGAGAACGATTATGCTGCAAGCCATCGCCAATCTTGTTTGTTAAGCACCTTTTCTCGACGGTTTCAACACCACCTGCCTCAAATCCATCACAGCTACTCCGGGCTTGCTTTTTGGCTTGACGATCAACGTATGGAGACCAGTGCGGTCGAGCTTAATGGTGCCTAAGTCTCGCTCGACGAAGCTCTGAAAACCGCCGGTCTCGATCACAGTCGCTGCGAGTGTTTGACCCATTATGGTGAACTCAACTTCCGCCCCGCCACTCCCATCTCCACACCCTTGCAGGATAGCGAGCGTAAATTCGCCGGGCGTATTCACGTGAAACTCCCAAGTCACCCAATCATCGCTGCGTGTCCAAAAACCAAGCGTATTTTTATGGGGTTGCGGTTCGAAGCGAACCATCACTCCATGCACGTTGGCGGTTCGAGCGTGCAAGGTGATCGTGCCATTCGCTTCTTGGGGATTGGGCAGATAGTCCGGATTCGGCAGTGGCATTTGAGCCTCCACCGACTTGCGCCAGTCTGCCAATTGCGTAGCAAGCCGCTCGACGACGTCGGGTTTTTGATCGGAGAGATTTGTGGACTCGCGAACGTCCTTCGAAAGATCGAACAGTTCGCGACGTCCGTTTTCGTAAAACTCGATCAACTTATATTCGCCAGATCGAATCGCACCACCCGGACGCCCGCCTTGGTTGCTGTAATGCGGATAGTGCCAAAATAGGGGTCGTTGGGTGAGCGTACCTTTTCCCGATAGCAACGGAACCAGGCTCTGGCCGTCGGCCAGATCGTGTTTCACGGCGCACATGTCTAGCAACGTCGGTAGTATGTCAACGCTGCTGACTGGCGTGTGATGGATGGAACCGGGTAGTGTTGTACCGGGCCCCTTGATCAACAACGGCACCCGAATTCCACCTTCATACAGAAATCCCTTGCCTTCACGAAGAGGAGCATTGGAAGTCGATGGAGTATTCGGTCCTTCCAATGTGGCCAATCCTCCATTGTCGGATGTGAGCACGACAATCGTCCGCTCCGTGAGATTCAGTTGGTCTAGTTTACTGAGGATCCGTCCCACGCTCTCGTCCAAGCTCTGAATCATCGCGGCGTACACGGGGTTGTTCTGCTGACCGGAAGGAACCCAATCGCGCCCTAATTGCTTTTGGTACTTTTCGATTAGCTCTTTCTTGGCTTTCAGAGGAGTGTGCACTGTGAAATGCGGCATGTACACAAAGAAGGGTCGGTCTCGGTTTTGTTCCATGAAGCTTTCGCATTCGCTCGTCAATCGGTCCGTCAAGTATTCCCCTTCAGCCGCCTGATCAAGGCCCGGCATGATACGCGCCCCGTTGCGAAAAGGAGCGAAGTAGCTGATCGGAGTTCCGGTAATGTCGCCGGCGATGTTAACCGCGAACCCCTGGCGAAGCGGCTCGAAGCCCGGACCTCCCAGGTGCCATTTACCAATGTTGGCACATGTGTAGCCTGCTTTCGTTAGATGTTCTGCCAAAGTCACTTCTTCCAAGGGCAACTGTTGGCAGAAGGCCGGACGCAACAACTTCTGGGTCGGCATATCGCGACGACCAGGCAGCCAATCGGTGAGGTGCAGTCGTGCCGGATGCTTTCCGGTAAGAATTGCCGCGCGTGTTGGAGAACATACCGGGCATGCCGAGTACGCGTCCGTAAAGCGGACCCCGTCGGACGCTAACCGATCGATGTGCGGCGTGCTATGGAATTTACTTCCGTAACAACCTAAATCGGCCCAACCAAAATCGTCGACGACAATCAAAACAACATTG
>JANNPR010001081.1:0-1603 GCA_031400345.1 Planctomycetota bacterium
TTTCTGAAAAACGTGTTCAACTACAAGTGCGCCTATTGCGAATCCGATATGGAAGGTGAGCAAAGTGGTCATGCCGAACACTATCGCCCGAAGGGTGGTGTGAATTACCTCAAACTCGGAAACAAAAAGCGAACGACCGCAAGCGTCGCTGACGAAGCGGGTGCCATTATGAAGCACCCTGGCTATTTCTGGTTGGCATACGACTGGAAGAACTTGGTGCCATCGTGCGAAATGTGTAACACGTCCGGCGGCAAGGCCAATCAGTTTCCAGTTGGTAAGGAACATGTGATGATGCGGAAGCTGACGCCGGCCGAGCTAACCGATCGTTATATCCCTAGTAAAAAGTGGCCGGGGTTTTATTATCCGCGGCATGACGCGCTGAATGAGTCCGAGCAGCCTCAATTGCTTCATCCCTTCGATGATTTACCGGAGCAGCACATTCGATTCACCATGAAGGGGATCGTTGCTGCCATCCAAGTCGAGGCAAAAGGGCAAGTGTCACAGCGAGGCGAACATTCCATCGGCGTGTACCATCTGCAGCGAGACGGTTTGGAAAGAAAACGTGCCACGGCTCAGCGCGACGCACTTACGAACTATGGAATGGCCCATATGGAGGCGGTCCGCGAAGGATTGCCACCAAACGATAGTTTGGCGGCCGCCAAGGCTGCCGTTCACGAAACGCTGATTGGCAATTCGGAGTATTCAGCAGCCGCCCGCGACTTGCTGTTCGAATACCATCCTAACTTTAGGGAATATCTTGGGATGTAACGACGGCCCCTGAGGCGGATCGCCCGAGCAGTCCTTCATTCCTCCCCCTGATTGACGGCAGGCCTACGGCAATCCAAGATCATCGCAGGCGGCACATCGCTGAAGCGAAGTGACCAATTGATGCGGGCAGGACCGTGCAGAGGGGTAGATCTAATGTCTTCCGCCAAGCTCTATGAGCATGACGTCTTCATCAGCTATGCGACAGTGGACGACCGGCCGGCAAAGCGCGGTTGGGTGTCGGCGTTCGTGAGTAGCTTGAACGAAAGCCTCGCAGCCGCGTTCGGACTGAGAGATCCCAACCGCATCTGGTGGGATCGGTCGAATATCGACGAAGAAGCTTCGTTGACGCAGCAGATTCGGTCCAAGGTTCAGAAGTCGGCCTGCATGGTCGTGATTCTTTCGCAGGGTTATTCGAAGTCGATGTGGTGCCGTCAGGAGCGCGAAGCCTTTCTCGAGGCCGTGGTCGGCCAGCCCGAAGCCGACCGGCGCCTGTTCCTGATCGACATTGGTAATTTGGATGAACAGGACCGACCGCACGAATTCAGGGACAAACTCGGTCGCTGCTTCTACGTCCAACCTCCGAACACGATCAACCTCACCGACCGTGAGCCAGTCGGTTTCCCAACCCCCGACCCTGAGAACAAGGAGCACAAGGCGTTCTTCGCGCGAATCGATCAACTGGCGAAGGAACTCTACGAGCGAGTGAGCATGCTACCGGGAGCCACTGCCGTTGTGCCGTCCATCAAGCCAAACTCGGGCGTGACGCTTTTTGTCGCCGAATCTGCAGACGACGTGGCTGAAGAACGCGAAGAGGTGGCTCGGTTTCTGTCGGACC
>JANNPR010001100.1:0-10254 GCA_031400345.1 Planctomycetota bacterium
GTGAGCTCCCGTGGCGCAGGGGTCGTTGTGAGTGGAAACGGTGGCTTCAGTTATGACCCACGTGCTGCCGGTCGGCTGCAAGCTTTGGCGAATGGGCAAACGGCGGTCGATACATTCACGTATACAGTCACTGATGCGCAGGGTGCGACCACCATAGGGACCGTATTGGTTACCGTTACGGGAACGAACGACGCGCCCGTACCTGTCGATGACGTCGGCACGATCGACGAGAATACCGTACTCGTCGGTGCCGCCCCTGGTCTGCTGGGCAATGATACGGATGCGGAGGGTTCGGCATTAACCGTGTCGCAAGTAAACGGTAACGTAGCCAATGTCGGATTGCCCGTCACGCTATCTTCAGGCGCTCAAGTCACCGTCAATGCCGACGGTCGTTACACATACGATCCGCGTGGCGCCACAACGCTGAATGCATTGGCCACCGGCGAAACATTTATCGAGTCTTTCAGCTACCGAGCGTTTGATGGATCTGCCACCTCAGTCAATCAAGGCTTCGTGCGGATCACAATTGCTGGAGCGAACGACGTTCCCATCGCCAGTTCGGACAACTTGAGTGGCGGGGAAGATAGCATCCTTTCTCAGACTGCGCCTGGCTTGCTTGCCAACGATGTGGATCCGGATGCCTCCGATCGACTGACCATCATCGGCGCTGATCGTACCAGTGCGCGCGGAGCACAAGTCTCCACCACAGCCGATGGGTCGTTTACGTACGATCCAACTACCGCGACTTCACTACAGGGTCTGGCTCAAGGCGAGAGCGTTCAGGATACCTTCAAGTACACCATCAGTGATGGTAAGGGCGGCATTTCTACCGGAACGGCGACCGTCACTTTAAGCGGTCAAAATGACGCGCCCATTGCTCTGAACGACTCGTTTGGAGTTGGTGAAGACTCTGTACTGATTGTGGCGGGCCGAGGAGTCCTAGATAACGACCGCGATCCGGACAGGTCCAACAGCCTGCAGGTCACGGTGTTTGAGTTCCTCAGCAGCCGGGGCGCCTCGGTAGCGGTAAATGCTGACGGAACGTTTACCTACAACCCGACAGCTGTCGCAGCATTACAGGCTCTGCGGAGTGGCCAGAATGTTATCGACACATTTAAATATCAGGCCAGCGACGGCTCGGCTTTGTCTCGTCCGGCGACAGTATCGATCACGGTTTCTGGCGTGAACGATGCCCCCAAGGCCACCGATGATATTTATTCCGTGGACGAGGCTCAATCGCTGTCGGTGCCTGTTCCTGGTGTTCTGCAAAATGACTCGGACGCCGAAAACGACGCCATGAATGTGATTCGCGTTTCGGGGCCAGGCAATGGGACCTTGACATTAAATAGCGATGGGTCCTTCCAGTATCAGCCTAATTTGGGCTTTAGCGGCACGGACATTTTTACGTATCGTGCTCGGGACTTTGTTGGCTCTTCCTCGCCAGCAACGGTCTCTATCAATGTCAACCCGAAGAACGACAAGCCGACCGCACAGGCCGATGCCTATCAGGTGAATCAGGATACGACTCTGTCCGTGAGTGCCAACAACGGCGTGCTTGCCAACGACAGCGATTCAGACGGAGACGCAATTACGGCGGTATTAGTCAGCGGTCCTACCAACGGGTTGCTGACCTTGGCCTCGAACGGATCGTTTGTGTATACGCCGCGAAGCGGTTTCTTCGGCCCCGATACGTTCCGGTACGCGGCCAGTGACAGTCATGGATCCAATTCCGATACGACGACAGTCACGATCAATGTTGTCAACGACAAGGCGCACCGAAACCCGCGCAACCGGTTAGACGTCAACGATGACGGTCAAGTCACGCCGATCGATGCCTTGCAAGTCGTTAACGATTTAAATCGAAGCGGGGCGCGACAGCTCCCGAATCCGCCAGCACCGCCGAATGTTCCGCCGCCCTACCTGGATGTAAATGGTGACGGATTCGTAACGCCCGCCGACGCGCTCGATATCATCAATTTCCTGAATGGGACCATCGGTGGAGAGGGTGAATCGGTAGCTCGTTCAACTCGTTATTTAGCCGCTGATTTTTCGCCGGCCGCGCCCCTCTCCAGCGAATTCGCTGGAGTCGAACTGCTGGGTACCAGCACGACAGACTTCCGGCCCATAAGCCTAAGTGTAGGACTGCCAAGGAACTTGCGAGAGATACCTCGCGTCCAACGCTCGTCCGTGCTCCAGGTGCAGCGAAATACCGCGATTGATACTGCCTTAGATGATCTACCGATCAGTCCAGCGGCCTCCGCAAGGAGCTTACTGGCGACAAATGGAAGTCGTGGTCAGGGAACGTCCACGCGCGATTGGGACGACTTAGTTGACCTCTTGGCCGAGGATGGCGAGCCGGGAGGCGTAGAAGATATTGCGGTAGATGCCGCTATTCGTGGTCTTTTCGAGTGACCGAGTTGGATTCCCACCTATGACTCGGATTTGACCTTCCGTGAATTTGAATGATCCTGGATTGCATAAACTAAATCAATCCGAATTTCGCTAACGAATCGAAGGGCTGGTTCATGGCCATCCGCCGAGTCTCGCGTTCCAAAAGAAAACCTAAACACGACTTGCGACGATCAAAGATTCGACAAATGTTGTTCGAGTCTTTAGAGAATCGGCAAGTCATGGCTCATCCGCACGCGATTTATTACCCGGGTACTCCGCGCGACTATATGGAGGATAATCCGGATTCGCTTCGTCGTGGTGAGTGGAATACTGGCGCCGCTGGCAGTGCCAATGGCAGCGGAAATTTTCAGGCCCAAGACATTAATCGCTGGCTAAGGACCGCAACGAACGGCGGTGGGCTCGGACAAGGCGACCCTACGACGATTACCTGGAGCATCACGCCGGAACGGACGAGCGATGGAACGGGGGGCAGCAATTTCATCGCGTTCTTAGACGGAATCTATGGGACAGCACCTGGTTCACTCCCAAATCGACCCTGGTTTCCCCTTTTCAGGCAAGTGTTTGATAATTATTCAGCCCTTTCGGGAGTTAATTACGTTTACGAACCCAACGACGACGGAGCTAACCTGAGTCCGGCAAATCCTGGAGTGCTGGGTGTCCGTGGCGATGTCCGAATCATGGGCCGAGACATCGACGGAAATTTCGGTATCTTGGGTTTCAACTATTTCCCCGACTTTGGGGATATGGTGATCGACACGGCCGACCTTATCGTTTACGGCGATCTCAGCAACAATTCTCGCATCCTGCGCAACGTATTAGCTCATGAAGCTGGGCATGGCTTGGGAATAGACCACGTAGAACCGATCGATCAGACGAAACTTTTGGAACCGTTTTTGTCGACCGCCTTTGACGGGCCGCAGCACGACGACTTGTTGGCCGTGAATCGGCTGTACGGAGATCGGCTTGAACCCAACGACGGCCTTCAGAACGCTGCGGATTTGGGAACCCTTATCAATAATAGAACTGCAACGGTCGCTTCCATTGCGATCGACGACGATTCGGACGTTGATTACTTTCGTTTTCATTTAGACGCCCCGGCATTAGTTAACGTTGACCTGAAGCCCTTTGGATTTTCGTACATGCAGGGACCGCAAGGAGGAACTCCGAGCCCGTTCGACTCGAAATCGCTCAGCGATCTGTCGCTGCAATTGATCGCACCCGACGGTACCACGGTTTTGTCAGCGGCAGATCTCACGGGTATCGGCGGCGACGAGAATATCACGGCCGCTAAAGCCAAGCTTCCGGGAGACTACTTTTTGCGTGTGGCAGGAGCGAATAATGCCGTTCAAATGTACACATTGGCGATCACGGCCGGTTTGTTTCCCATCGGCCCGCGGCTGATTTCAGTGAATCCGAACGATGGCGAATTGTTTGATCCAGACGGCGGCAGTTGCACGATCGTCGGTAGCCCCAACTGCTTGGATGTGGGCCCACGCGAAATCACCTTTCGTTTCGACGGCAGCCAATCGCTGGATACGGCGACGCTCGCTGGGATTCGTATCACGCGCAGCGTCGACGGTGTATTCGGAAACGGTGACGACCAGGTCCTAGAAGCTCCCCAATTTGCTAGTACCAAGTTTTTAGCCAATTCTCCGCGAATTGTTACCGCCCGTTTTGCCGAACCGCTTCCTGATGACAAATACCGAATCGAGGTGTTTGGCTTCGACGATCCCGCGGCTGGTATTGTCGGGTTGCGGAATACGACGGGCGAACTATTCATTCCACGAAATTCAAATTTGACAGGATCGGCCCGCAAGGACGTAATCGACTTTGAATTGGATCTGGGAGCTCACGTCACTGCCGTAGTTCCACAACCTATTACCCGTGTACAGACCATCAAGTTCTTAGGCGTGCCGACAAGTGGTGCCTTTCGTGTGACATTCCGAGATGACACACAGCCTTCCAAACCAGTCGAGACCACGGCGCCCATTCCCTACAACGCCACGGCAGCGGATGTGCAATCCGCTTTGGAAGCGCTCAACGGCATTAACCCGGGGGATGTCTCTGTTGCCGGAACAGGGCCGTGGAATGTGACGTTCCAAGGGCGATTTGTCGGCGAGCAACTGGCGAGGCTGGTGGTCGACAATGGGACCGTGCAAGGTGCCAGTGTCCAGGTGACAACGTCGTTGGCACAAGCCGGAAATCAGATTGTGGTCTATTTCAATGACGACGATTTGGAGGACAGCATCAACTCGGCAGAAAAGACGCAGTTCTACCAGTTGATCTTTACCAACGACACGGTGCGCAACACCGGGGGGCAAAATGCCGCCCGGGAAGATGATCAGAATGTCCACATCCCAACCTCGGTCGCCTATTACCCGGAAAAAGACAAAGCGGTCCTGACGTTCGCTAGTAACGTGGATTTACTGTCGGGCGCGGGATCTTACCGGCTACGGATCGGGACCGAAGAGAAAATCCCAGCACCTCCAAACGCAATTCCGGTTTTGACGGATCCCCTGTCTTCGTTTGCGACTGCGACAGATCTTTCTACGCTCGGCTTCGCGTTTGGTTTAGATGGCAGTGGACGGACGAAGAGCGTTATCATTGCTTCCGCCATTGAGCCACAACCCTACAACTTGGCCTTTCCAGGGGACGAGCGAGAACCTGGCCATCGCGACACCCCAGAAGATAAGCACTATGAAGGGATTTTCGGGCCCGACGCGGAAACGGGAATAACCACCGCCTTCTACAATTTCCGCACCGACTATGGTGTCGATCCGTTTGGCACGCCGTTGCAGAATGCCATTACGGCCGAACAGAAACAGCGGTCTAGGGAAATCTTCGAATTGCTCAGCCGCTATTCGGGAATTCGATTTATCGAAACGGTGGATCGGGGCATGACGATCGCAACAGGCGATCCACGCGCGATCGCCCCGGGCGCCCCTACCGGGGCAAATGGCATCGATGTGATTTCCGAAACGAATTTGGGACTGGACGGCCGAGTTATCCTCAACGCTGCCAAGAACTGGTATGACGGTTTTGGGGACGACGAAAATGGAAGTTCCCAAAACTGGTTCGAAAACGCCATGAGCGGCATCCAGCTCTTGATGGGTCAGGGATTTCCCAACGAGCTGGCACCACGCACGATCAATGGAGATCTAGAGGATCCCAATGGGAAGGGGCAATTAGCGACAGAATTATTGCCTCCCAATGTCCTATTGGGCGAACCAGTCTTCCCGGGTGATCACGACATTTCCCACGACCAGCACCTTTTCCGGCCGGAAAGCAAGGACATCGATCTTTATCGGTTTACGCTCCCCTTACGCGGTTTGTTTAGCGCGGAGACCATTGCTGAAAGACTCCCGAATTCAAGTTTGCTGGATGGTGTACTGCGTCTCTATCGCGAAACTTTGGTCGCCGGGCAACCGCAACGCGAGTTGATTTCGCAAAACAACGACTATTTCAGTTCGGACTCGTACATTGAAATGCCGTTGACGGAAGGCACGTATTACATCGGGGTCAGTGCCAGTGGAAACGATGAATACGATCCCACGGTCGAAGACAGCGGTCTGAATGGCACAAGTCAGGGTGATTATCACCTGCGACTGAACTTCCGCCCGCAGGTCAATCAGACGATTGTGGACGCCACGGGGACAAAGTTCGACGGCGATGGCAATGGTATTCCGGGTGGAGTTTATAATTTCTGGTTCCGCGCACAAGACGCGGCGCACACTCGCATCGTCGATAAGTCTGCGGCCGTGGGCGGAACGGGAACGCTCGCCGCGCCCTATCGCTCAATCTCGTCGGCATTCGCCGCGGCACAGCCGGGAGACCTTGTTCGAATCGTGGGCAACGGCGGTGCGGATGGCGATCTTACGACTCAAGGGGATAATCTAGCGTATGAGATTGGCTTCGGAGGGCCGCTCAATTCTGTGCTTAGCGATGGCGTCACGATGGAAGTCCCGCGTGGGGTGACGGCCATGATCGATGCTGGTGCAGAATTCAAGGTACGGCAGGCGCGATTGGGTGTCGGTAGTTCCACCTCTTCCGTTGACCGCAGCGGAAGTGCCTTGCAAGTTTTAGGTGTGCCCAATCAAACAGTCTTGTTTACTTCGTACAACGATGAAACAAACGGGCTGGATACAAACCCCGTACCCACCAGCGCCGCGGCTGGTGACTGGGGTGGACTTGTGTTCCGCGACGACGTGGATCGTGCCCAAGGTCGATTCACCTACGATCGAGAAAGCATCTTCATTAATTACGTCAACCATGCCGACATTCGATATGGCGGCGGAAACGTGTTCATTGACGGCGTTCTTCAAGTTGTCAATTCGGTCGAGGTCTTCGAAGCCCGGCCCACCATCACCTTCAATACGATTACCCTGAGCGCCAACGCCGCGATCTCGGCCGATCCAAATAGCTTCGAAGAGTCGAACTTCCATTCACCACCGTTTCAGATTTCTGGGGCATTCACTTCTGACTACGATCGTATCGGACCGGATGTTCACGGTAACCGCTTAGTTAATAATTCGAACAATGGGCTATTTGTTCGCGTGCAAACGCCGGCAGGCACTCAACTCAAGCCGATGACTGTCGCGGGCCGCTTTAATGACACGGATATCGTTCACATCGTATCCGAAAATCTAACCATCCAAGGCACTCCCGGTGGACCACTCGCGGATCAATCGCGACCTCCAGTCACGGTAGTAGCGTTTGACAAACTCGCAGACGGAACACTTCCAGCCGGGACATACCAATATCGATTGACGTTCGTGGATGCGAACGGCAATGAGGGGCCGCCTTCGACTAGCTCTAGCAGCGTTTCCATCACAGGGGGACCTGGTCAAGGCAAGATCCGCTTGCGTAATCTACCAACAGCACCTTCCGGTTTCACCGGACGTCGATTGTATCGCAGCACCGGAAGTAGTTACGAAATGGTGGCTCGTTTGGATGTTTCATCCACGACCTACTTGGATACAGGTCGGACCGAGGGTGGAACGTTACGAGTACCGAGCGTAGTGGGTACCAGCTTATCGCAAGTCGCCGGAGGATCGCTGGCTACCGGAACCTACAACTATCAGATTACGTTTGTTGACGCTGCCGGGCATGAGAGTATTCCATCCGATTCCACATCCAGTTTGGCTATCTCGGCCGCGACTCCCAATCGGACCATTCAGCTCTCGGGGATTCCGACACTGGCAGGCAACACTCGGCGCATCTATCGCAGCAGCAATACTGGCAGCGCGCCCTATACGTTAGCTGCCGTTTTAAATGATATCGCTACGTCCTACACCGATACCGGTACATTGGTGTCGCCACGAACCTTGCTCCCACCGGCAGCTATTCATCGGGCGCGGCTGGATGCACGTTTGGCAATTGACCCGAGCATGATCATCAAGCTGGAAGGTTCCCGCATTGATGCCTTGATGGGAGCACAGATCATCGCCGAAGGCCGCGAAGGCCAAGAAATTATCTTCACGACGCGACGCGATGATAGGTTCGGTGCTAGTGGAACATTCGATACAAACAATGATGGGTTGGGTGTCAATGCGGCTGTGCCAGCAGCTGGGGATTGGGGCGGTATTATCGCCAACCACCTCAGTACGCTCAGCATCGACCACGCTTTGATCACGTTTGGTGGCGGCATTAACAAAATCGAAGGAACGTTTGCCGGGTTCAATGCCATCGAAGTACATCAGGCGGAGGCACGGATCACCCATAGCCTTATCGAAAACAATGGGTCAGGTGTTGGTGGTCAGGCTGAACGAACACGTTCGGGCCGCGGCTTCAACGATCCGGCTGCCATATTTGTGCGTGGTTCTCAACCGATCATCGTTGACAACATCATTCGCGCAAATGCCGATCAATCCGGCAATACCGAAGTGGCCGCCATTAGCATCAATGTAAATTCGCTGAATCATGAACGAATCGAAGACTACGGCCGTTCACGCGCCGAAATGGATCGCGTCACGGCCAAGGGTGACAATCAGGGTCCGCTAATCCTGGAGAATCGCCTAACAGGAAACGAGATCAATGGCATGAACGTCCGCGGTGGCCTTCTCACCACGCAGGGCGTGTGGGATGACACCGATATGGTGCACGTAGTGCGGAACGACATCGTCATTCCGGATTTTCACACATTTGGTGGTCTGCGTTTGGAGAGCAGTCCTTCCGAAAGCCTTGTGATAAAGTTGTCTGGCGCGCGGGCTGGTTTCACGGCCACAGGGCGTCCGCTAGATATCGATGACCGGATTGGCGGTGCCTTGCAAATCATCGGCCAGCCAGGGTTCCCGGTGGTGTTGACGTCTCTTGGCGATGCGACCGTAGGAGCGGGATTTCAACCGAACGGTCTGCCTCAGACGTTGACTTCGGGTCAAAGCAGCAATCCACAACCGGGAGATTGGCGCAGTGTGCGCTTAGATCAGTTCAGTCACGATCGAAACATTGATGTGGTTCTGGAGCGTGAACCCGCCGATGTTACGGCTCCAGGTCCAAATGCGACTCCGCAAACCGCTCAGTTCATCGGGTCGCTGGCGCCGCACGATAAGGCCGGAGATGACAACCTTCGTTTAGGCCTTGAAGTCCAAGGGTTTTTGACGGAACCCAAAGACGTCGACGTATACAGCTTCAAAGCGGACGGCGGCTCCGAAGTATGGCTGGATATTGACCGTACAACCGTGGCCCTCGATACGGTCGTGGAATTGGTCGACGCGACCGGCAACTTGATTGCCCGTTCTGACAACTCGGATGCGGAGGCTCGCGGCAGTGGTCCCACCAAGGCGGACCCGCTCATGCCGGCATTCTCACTTGATAAATCTCCGTTCATTTCACAGGACCGTTGGACCACCAATCCCCACGATGCTGGCTTGCGGGTCGTTCTTCCGGGCACGCCTGGGGTGCAGGGTGTTTATCATGTCCGTGTTCGCAGCAGTGGTCCCAACTTGGATGCTAATTTGACCGGAGGCTTAACCCGCGGTGCGTACCAACTGCAGGTAAGGCTACGGGAGCTCGATGAAATTCCAGGCTCTTCAATTCGCTTTGCCGACATTCGCTTTGCCACGAACGGCATCGAAATTTTGGGGATGCCGGGACATTCTCAGTTACTCGGTGAAGCCGTCGAAGCGGAAGTGAACTTTGGGGCCAACGACAGCATCGGGACTGCGGAAGAGCTGGGCAACATTCTGAATACCGATCGAGCGGCATTGTCGGTTGCCGGTCAGATATCACCCAATTCTCTCACCGTGGTAGCTACCGCTAGTTCGCCGACACTCCCGGGCTTACTCGGGGAAACGACACGCGACGACGACTGGTATCGCTTCGTAGCCGACTATGACAATTTCGAGCACCCGTTCAACAATTTCGTCAGTACCGTGTTTGATGTCGATTATTCAGATGGCATCGGACGCGGAGATCTGTCATTGGCGGTGTATGACCCCCAGAATCGATTGATTTTGATTGGGCGCGATTCACACGTTGCCGACGATTTGCCCGCGCCGTTGCAAGGCGTCGATCTGGATGATCTGTCACGCGGTACGTTCGGGAATTTGGATCCGTTCATCGGGCCTGTCTATCTGCCGGAAACGGATTTATTGGATCAGCGGTACAACGTCGTTGTGACCTCGAACGCGCGCATACCGCAAGAACTCGATCAATTCATGCGATTGCAGGCGACCAATCCGTTGGTTCGTTTGGAACCAATCAACTCGGTAGAGCGAATTGCGGAAGACCGGGTCGGTTTCTCGGGAGGTTCCCGAGGGGCTAGCGCGGAGACTTTGCCGATTTTGTTCGACACAGCGAGCCAAGTCCCATTCCACTTGGGTGACGTCACCCTATTCGTTTCGC
>JANNPR010001102.1:0-4631 GCA_031400345.1 Planctomycetota bacterium
GCAAAAAAAGGGCCTCCAATCACGGATGACATGGATCAAAAAAAGAAAAAACTACAGTAGCTACCGCCCAACGATGTTGGTTTCTCCGGTGTCCATTATCCGTGCTATCCGTATTTCGTTTGATCCGTGGTTAAACATGAACCGCACCAAGCTGACATGATTGCCCACTGCTTACTGCCTAATCCCCACTTCTGGCCGCTGTCCCTCAATCCACACAACCACCGAACCGGCTGGAATACCTGATTGTGTCTGACGAAGACCGCTGGGCCATTCAATGGTAAGGGTCGCCTCGGTAGCTTTGCCCAAACCGATTATCTGGCGACGCTCGTTGCTGCTGAAAAAACCGTCGCCGCCGGAGATTGCCGACACGAGCTCTTTTCCTAAGGAAGTAACTCGGATGACCGTTCCAATCGCGTCTCGATTCGATTGATCACCGTGCAGTTCGAGCACCAGCGAGCCACCTAAGGAACTGGTTTCGTTGCTGAGAAGTCCTAGTGGGGCTTCCTGATTGACTAGGACAAAGTCCGGATCGCCGTCACGGTCCCAATCGATGCGTGCCAGACCGCGGCCGAGATATTCGCCATGAAAAAACTCGCCCACCGAATCACTAATGTCCTCGAACTTGCCTTTGCCTAAACCGCGGAACGCTTGCGGACGCATCTTCCAACCTTCGTTACGATGCCGATTGTCGTCGATATGTCCATTGCCGATGACCATGTCCTGGATTCCATCCAGATCCAGGTCGATAGCTTGCACTCCAAAGCCAACCATGGGGAGCGTTTGCACCCAGGTATTGGTGGCCCGTGTTTTGTCCCGAAACAACATCTGGCCATCATTGGCATACATCGTGTTTGTTTCGTCGAAAAAATTGGTAACATAAAGGTCGAGCAATCCATTGTCGTCAAAATCTGCACAGGCGATTCCCATTCCGCCCGCCGCCTGCCCAGCGTCATTTACCGCGGCGCCTGCAATCATTCCTACCGAATCGAATTGCAACCCCTGGCCTTTATGTTTGAAGAGGAAGTTGGGGGTTCCGTCGTTGGCGATATAGATATCGGGCCACTGGTCTTCGTCTAAGTCGGCAATCACGATTCCCAATCCCTTGCCGTCTGGGACCAGAATCCCAGCGGATTCGGAAACATTACGGAATGTGCCATCCCCCAGATTTTCGAATAGAAAATCATCCTCGGAACCGAAATTTTGAGGATCGCAAGCGGCAATTTTCCCGCTCTCGCCGTGGCATACGCGAAGCGAGTCCACATACGTAACAATGTACAGATCGAGGTCACCGTCCCGATCGAGGTCGGCCCAGGCGGCGCTGGAGGCCCACTTATTGCATCGCAAACCCAATGGACCAGCGATCTCGCTAAACGTGCCATCTCCATTGTTCAGAAATAGGCTGTTTTCCCCAAAGTTCGCCACGAATAAATCAGCGTCACCGTCGTTATCAAAATCCCCGGTCGCGCATCCTTGGCCATAGCGATTATCGGCTAAGCCTGCCGCCTCCGTCACATCAGCAAACTTCCCATTTCCCAAGTTTCGAAATAGGCGATCGGTGTGGCTGCTGTTCTCGGGATTAAACGGCAGCGAACAACCTTGTGGGAGAAAAATGTCGGGCCAGCCGTCGGCATCATAATCCAAAATCGCCACACCGCCACCCATGCTTTCCACTAGGTATTTGAGGCCCGTTTGTCCATTAAAGTATTGAAACTCGATTCCAGCCAACTCATGTACATCTCGCAGCCTGATTTTTGACTTCGGAGGGTTTACGGTAGGCGGTCTGGCGGCCGTTCGTTTAGGTGGTGTTGGGATTAGATGTTGCACGTCTGCAAATTGGATGTCCTGAGGTTTCGCCGCGGAGAGGGACGGCGGTCGTTGGAATCCCGCCTGGATCTGGCTTTCGAGAGACACCAATTGGTGCTGCAACTTAGGATCATCCGATTGAATGGATCTCGCCATCTCCAACCAAGTTTGAGCCTCCTGGGCCCGGTCCAGGGCCACCAGCGATTCTGCCACGTCGATCGCGATCGGGCAGAGAAGCTGATCGTTCTGGCGTTTGCGACGTGGAATGCGTGATGCCTGGCGAAACAGCCGATCGAGTAGTTGGGCGCGGTGCAGGTGCCGTTTCCCCTCGTCCGTTTTTCCCAAGTGCTCGAGGGCAACGCCCAATTGCTGTTGCGCTGCCAGGTCTTCGTCGTCAGCCGCGACAATATAACGAAGACAATCCGCGGCCCGCTGCCAATCCTCCTGCTCGGTCCAATAGGACGCACAGCCCCGCCAATACCAAATGGACCATTCCGCATTATCGGACCCCAAGAATAAGGCGTCCGCCGCCTGCTCTGGCTGATTCTGGGTAACCAAAATGTGCGCTAACATACCTCGTAATGCGGAACCGTTCGAGGTTTTTAGCGCGGAGCGCAATCTGAGCAGAGCGTCATCGTATCGACGTTCTTCGGCAAGGTAACGAATCAAAGCCATTACGCTGGCCTCATCGCTGGGATCGGCGGACACAAATCGTTCGGTCTGCCGAATTCCCTCGGCAGTTGAAGAAACGCGTTCATTGACGACGACGGTCAACACCAACTCCTCTAAGGTCCAGGGACGCAGTTTTCCAATTTCCTGCAGTTGATGTCGCACATCGTCGCGCCGCATTTGAAGGACATACAGCTCGACCAACCGATCCCTGGGTTGAAGATAGGTGGGGTTGAGCGCAATCGAGTGCAACAATTTTTGTTCGGCTTTCCGTGATTGGCCTTGGCTGAACAAAGCAACGGCTTCCAAAAATCGGGCGGTCCCGCCGAAGCGAGCCGGCTGATCGGGAACGCGTGCCCAGAACTCCAGGGCGGCAGCAGGTTGCCCGGTATCGCGCGCGATTTGACCGCGGTACAACAAGGTTTCGTAGTGAGCTGGTATCTCTCGGAGCACCTCATCTAGCAGTTTGGCAGCTTCTTCGTTGTCGCCGCGTTGCATTGCCAGTAAACCATCAGTGTACGCGCGGTCGACATCGATTTTAGGACGCCCCCAACGTTCAATCAGCAGGGCGATTCCAACCGCTATTGTCACCACCACCACGGCGACGGCGAGCCAGCGACGGGAAAGCCGGCGCGGCGCGGTCGGGCTGTTGGGCCGTCGCTCGACTGCCGGCGACGACTGCGATGGGCTCTCCGGCTGAGAACGTAAATGGCGGTCCGGCCTCACCGATTCTTCTCCTTTAGAACTTGGTCCATTGCCTGCTGGGGGACAGGATCCCCGGGAGTAAGCTGTACCGCGTGGCGTATATGGGGAATGCTTTCGTCAGTGCGCCCCAGCCGGTGCAAGGCCATTCCCAGAGACAGATGAGCGGGCGCAAAATCCGGGCTTGCCTCCGCGGCGCCCCGGTAGGATGCCACGGCATCCGCCAGTTTGCCCTGTTGTTCTTGAAGCAACCCAAGTGCGAACAGAGCATCTACGTAATCCGGCTTGCATTCGAGCGAGCGTTTATAAGCAGAGATCGCGTCGGCGGGCCGTCTCGCGGCCTCGCAGGCCATCCCCAGTGAATAATAAACCTCCGCCGATTTCGGAAAGTCGCGCATCGCTCGACTGATGACTTCCAGTGCGTCGGGCACTCTTCCTTGAGCGATTAACATCTGCGTCAAGTTAATTCGCGGACGGACAAGTTCGGGACGCTCCCGCACCATTTGTTCCAACGCTTCACTGGACATTCGTGCGTCCCCCGTCATGGCCAGTTCGTCGGCCCTGCGAGCCAGTTGCCGCGAGACGGCCTCGTATTTTTCGACCTGCTGTAACACCGGATCAGGAATTCGAGTTTCGGCAGGTGGCAATCGGGCAACTTGTAGCTGCTCTCGGATTGCTTGAGTCGTTTGCCCCAGTATTTGGTAGACTCGAGCAAGTTCAGCATGAGCGCCGCGGTTCCAGGGCGCAGCGGCGACTGCCTGTTCTAGATGCTCTCGAGCTTCCGGGTGGCGACCCTCCGATAAAGCGATGCGAGCCAGACCGAGGTGGCCAAAATGGGCCAGATCGGCGGACGCAAGTACTTCCTGGTATTCCGCAGCGGCAAGGTCCGTGTCCCCCAATCGCATGTACATCGCAGCTAGTCGAAGTCGTGCCGGAATGTACTTGGGCGAAAGGGAAACCGCTTCCTTATAGAGTTCGGCAGACTCGCCCCAATCGACTGCTTCACGCATCACGGCCAAACAATATGGCCAACGAAAGTCCTGCCGGCCCAACCGAGATGCTCTCTCGAAGCATACCCGGGCCGGTTCACTTTGCTGATGAGCCATCAGAAAACTTGCCATGCGTCCCCAAGCATCCGCTGACCTTGGATCCTTGTGAAGTTGGTCAGATTCTCGCTGGAACAACTGTTGGACTTTGGGTGGCGTTCCCTGCCAATCCACTTCCGGAATTTCGGCCATCCCATTATTCTGCCGAAGCCAAGCGCCAACCAAGCAAATTCCGATTGCGACGAGAGCAAACGTAACGAACCAGAATCGGCGCGAATTTGTCACTTGTCACTTGTCACTTGTCACTTGTCACTTTGCACTTTGCACTTTTCATTTTTAATAATTCCAATGAGCCTTCACCTTTGCGCAGTATCAGGCTGCGGCTCGCTGCTCCGCCGGGAAAGGTTTCGC
>JANNPR010001140.1:0-4750 GCA_031400345.1 Planctomycetota bacterium
ATCGGCAGCCGGCTGAGTAACAATCTGATTTACGCCAACAGCAACACGGGCATCTCCTTGGACAACGCCGGAGCGGGAACGACCGTACAGAACAACACGGTCTACCAATCGGTGGGAGATGCGGTGCGTCTGACCAATCACACTAACAGCGTACAAGTCACCAATAATATCTTGTGGGTCGATGCCGGCCATGCCATCTATGTCGCCAACGATAGCCAAGTCGACTTTCATAGCGATTACAATTCGCTGCAATTGAGCAGCGATCTAAATGCCTTTGTGGGTTTTTGGAACAATGCAGACAAGAAAACACTCGAGCACTGGCAAACGGCGAGTGGTCAGGATAGCCAATCGGAGCTTTCCGACCCACTGTTCATCGACATTAATGGCGCCGACAACGTGTTGGGCTACTCTCCTGCGGGCGATGGGTACGACGGTGGTGCGGATGACAATTTCCATTTAGATCAAAGCTCGCCAGCGATCGATGCCGGTAAGTCATGGAGCGTGCCGCAGGTGGATCGCGAAGGACTGAGGCGCCGTGACGATCCTGGTTCAGCGGACTCCGGCAGTTTGCAGTACTACGAAAGAGTGGCCGACCCGATCGATTTCGGCAGCATCGCTGGAGAACCGCAGAATTGGCAAGCAGCGCCGGGCGCTTGGTCTATGGCACTCCCCTTCACTTTCCCGTTTTACAGCAGCACGTACGATACCGTCTGGGTTACATCGAAAGGCTTGCTGCAGTTCGGCGACATGGGCAATCTCTATGGTTCGTCGAACTCGAAAGAGCTGTTGTTTGCCAGCAGTCGCATTGCGCCCATGTGGGGAGATTTTCGCACGGATGGAGATGGAGACGACGTATTTGTCGATACAGCGATAACAGGAGAGGTGACGATCCGTTGGGATGCAAGCAGCGCGACAGATGGTAGCGATGCGCAATTCGCTGTGACGCTGTATGAAGACGGTCGCATTCGTTTCGCTTACGGTCCGAACGACGCGAATTTGCCATCGAGGATTGGCATCTCACTCGGCGACGATGCGACGGGACTGTTCTCGGGCTATGACGGTCGAGCCAACCTGAATAACGCGGCCGCTGTCGAGTTCCATTTGGCCGCAGGGCAGGTTGACATAGGTGCCTTCGAGTATCAGGGATCCAGCCTCGACCATGAACCTCCTCGCGTGCTCGCCACGGAAGTGGTTGATGTGGGTGTGGGCGGCGAGTTTCGTTCCGAAGTACACGTGACATTCAGTGAACCGGTCGACCCAGTCGATGCCCGCGCTTCCAAAAATTACGAACTTCGCAGTGCCGGACCGAATGGAACGTATAGCGACGGCGACGACACGGTTTATGCAGTGAGGCCACGATATGTCAGCGGCGCCACCAGTGCCATCCTCGACGTACTTGCTGTGGAACTGTTGCGCGAAGGTCAATACCAGTTGACCATACACGGCGACTCAACGATTCATGACTTGTCCGGTTTGGAGCTGGACGGTGACAGCGACGGACAAAATGGCGGAAACTACGTCGTCGCGAACCACTCCCCAGCGATCGAGCCGCTGAACGATCGCTCCACCGACGAACAGTCACTCATCACGTTTACGGCAACAGCTGACGATCCAAATGGCAACACGCTCCGTTTTCTCTTGGATGCTGGCGCCCCGACGGGCGCTGCCATCGATCCGGTGACCGGCCTCTTTCAGTGGAGTCCCACCGAATTGCAAGGACCCGGAGTGTACAGCATCGCGGTACGAGTTCGTGACGACGGTGCGCCGAGTCTTAGCGTTGTAACAACCGTTCAGATCACCGTGAAAGAGGTCAACGTCGCCCCGCAGTCGATTACTCTCGACAACGCGTCGATTCCGGAGAATACCTCCGGTGCCATCATCGGACTGCTCACTGCCATCGACCCCGACAACGGCGACACGGCTACTTTCCTTTCGCTCGATACGCGGTTTGAAACGACAGGCAATCAAATCAAGCTCAAGAATGGAATCAGCCTAGATCGTGAAGCGAAGCCTACAATTCCGGTCATTATCCAGGTCAGCGATCGCGCCGGAGCCCGATTCGAACAAACACTCGTCATTACGGTAAGTGACGTGAACGAGCCTCCCACATCTCTCCAACTGGATAGGTTGGTAGTGAATGAGGCAACGCCAGGGGCTGAAATCGGAAATATGTCGGTTCTCGACCCGGACGCAAACGACTCACACTCATTCACCATCAGCGACGATCGGTTTGAAGTCATTAACGGCCGATTGAAGCTCCGGGACGGCCAAAGTCTAGACTTTGAGACCAAGCAAAGCGTTTCCTTCGGGGCGACGGCGACCGATGCCGGAGGTAACTCGATTAAACGCCAGTTTACCGTTGGGATCCGTGATGTTAACGAATTTGATCCGGTAGTCTTCGCAGATATCTTTTCCGTGAACGAGAATTCGGCGGCGGGAATCGAGATCGGACGAATCCGCTCGAGTGATGGCGATACTGGCCAGGCACTGAATTTCGCCATCGCCGCCGGAAATGTCAAGAATGCATTTACGCTTAATTCTTCAACAGGTGCGATCACGGTCAATTCGCCTTCCGCACTCGATTTTGAGGTAACGCCGGAATTTATCCTTCAGGTTGAGGCGACGGATAATCTCGATCCCAGACGAATGGGCACAGCAACCATCACTGTCCGGCTCCAGAATACAAATGAATCGCCGTTGGCGATGCTGACCATTCCAGATCAGCAGGTGGCGGTTGGGCAGTTATTGCAGTTCACATTCAACGCGGCCACATTTTCGGATCCGGACGCCGTCGATGTACTAACGTATTCGGCGACTCAAGGTGATGGATCTGCGTTGCCCAATTGGCTCACCTTTGATGGAGCGTCGCGGACGTTTAGCGGAACGCCAGCGAACGAGGATGCCGGCCAGTTGGCCGTGCAGGTTATCGCCAAGGATGCGAAGGGAATGGCGGCCAATGTGGGCTATCGAATTACGATTGATGCGAATCCATTCCCCTGGCAGAAGACAGCCCGCCCTCTTGACGTCAACAACGACGGCGCTATTTCGCCGTTGGACGCTTTATTGATCATTAATGAACTCAATAAGCCAACTTTGAGCGGAAGCGGAGGGGCACTACCTCCACCTCCATCGGGCCAAAGCCCGCCAGCTTATTGGGACGTCAATGGCGACAACTTTATTTCCTCAATCGATGTCTTGCTGATCTTTAACGAATTAAACACACCGCGAGTTACCGGTGAGGGAGAGGCGAGTTTGATTGTTTCCGATGCAGACTCGGTGGCAGTAGGCACACTCCGTGTGCCGTTACGGCACACGGAATGTGCCTACTACAGCGGGTTAGCTGATTCAGAATTCGACCTTTCCAGGCGCCGCGGGCCTTTGACACTTGAATCTGAAGTATGGATTGACACGCACGATCTCGGGACAGCTTTCGCCACTGAGCTAGATGACGCAATTGCAGCGATGGCGAAGGATATTACATCGCAACGTCGACGAATACGGATCTAGTGATGTAAACCCGGGAACAAATAACCACATAACCGACTTGACTCGATGACGATAAGAATTGGTGGCAATGAGGGTTTAGTGGGACAACGTCAGCGTGCCACTGCTCGGAACGAGACGGGCGCGGCACTACGAGACAGGTTTCCATCGTTCCGAGCAGTGTGAAGCTTCCAGCGGCCGGATAAGGAATAATCATCAGGTCTAGATCAGTCCATTTTTCGCGTCAGTGCCACTGCTCGGAACGAGACGGGCGCGGCGGTGGGCCGAGAGTGGCACACTGTCATCTAACCACCATTTTGACATAAACGGACTACTACGGGTCAGACGACGGCGGCTTTGACGCAATAGATTGGGGGGAGCCCGGTGGTGACGCATTCGAAGGAGTCACCTCCATCGCGCCCGCGCCAAAGCTGGCCGGTGGTTGTGCCGAACCAGACGGATGGCCGTCGTCGAGGTCCATCGCGTCGCGCAGCACCGTGAACCAGGCGTCCTTCTTCGGCACGCCGTCAGTCAGCCTCTGCCACTTCTCGCCCGCGCTCTCGCTCCGCCAGACTGCGGGCCGCGCTTCGGGGCAGGTGCGGGTCGCGGTCTCGAGTGGGACGACGTACATGGTGTTCGGATCGTGTGGGTGAACCACAATCGGGAAGCCGAAGTCACTCGGCAGCCCCTTCGAGATGCTCGTCCAGCTCTTCCCGTTGTCGTCGCTGCGCAGCACGCCGAGCGTCGGGTCGTCCGCAAAGCCGCCGTGATTCTGCATGTAGAGCCGCTCCGGGCGATCGGGATGTGCCGCGATCTTGTGCACGCACTGGCCGAACTCGGGGAAGCGATCGGGCTGGAAGCCGGCTCCGACGCCGGCGTTCTCTGGCGCGAAGCTCTTCTCGTCGTCACGGCTGGCGTAGTGACCGCCCGTCGAGATGCCAAGGTGGAGCACGCCGCCGTGTTCCAAGATCGCAAGTGCCATTCGTGCCATTCGGGTCAAACTTGGTTTATTTGTTTTTCCAAAATATTGAAGAAAACGCGATTCGAGTTCCTGGACATAACCAAATTCCCCTTGCCACGCATTGAGCAAAGTCTCGTAATCTACCCCACAGCCCACGAGCATTAGGATTTAGATAGCCGCTTTTCCGAATCATTTTAGAAAAAACAAATAAACCAAGTTTGACCCCCGGTCTTCCTCGACCTTCTCCGTGGACCGGCTGAAAACATTCACATCCTGGCCACGGCCTATGCCGACAAGAAGAAGGGT
>JANNPR010001144.1:0-2414 GCA_031400345.1 Planctomycetota bacterium
GGATCATTCATCGCGATTTGAAGCCTTCGAATTGGATGGTTACCACGCAGGGCGACGTCAAAATTCTGGACCTTGGCCTGGCCCGAATTACCGGCGAACAGTTGGCGGTAGACGAGTTGACGAGTGTCGGCCAACTCATGGGAACCGTCGACTATATGGCTCCAGAGCAGTTGGAGAACTCGCACGACGTCGATGAACGAGCGGATGTGTATTCGCTGGGCGCGACATTGTACAAACTGTTAACCGGATGCTCGCCACACGGGCAGCGCCGAGGTGAACCGATACTGGCAAAGTTGCGCCGCGTTGCGATCGAGCCGGCGATATCTTTGCTTGAAGTGCGTCCCGATGTGCCAACCGAAATAGCTGAGTTCGTGCACAGCATGTTGTCTCAATCCAAGGAAGGAAGGCCGACATCAATGTCCCACGTCGCCGAGGTTCTGGCGCAATGGTCTTCCGGAAGTGATCTCCAGAAGCTGGTTGCTGACGCAATGAAGCGGCGTACTTCCGTGGAACGCGAGGAATGGGCATCTGCCAGTCCTAGCGAATCGCCAATCGTTTCCCTCGCGGGTGAAAAGGCTCCCGACCCCGTCTCACGCAAGCGATCACGCAGGAAAATCTCCTGGCGGTGGACAGCGGCCGCCGGATTGCTGCTGAGCGCCGCGGCCTGGGGCATCATCATCACATTGGAAACTTCGGCCGGTCAGCTAGTAATCGAAACCTCGACGCCTGACGTGGAAGTTCGCGTGATGCGCGCGGGACAGCCGTACCGACAACTCACCTTGAAGCAACAAGCCAATTCACTTCGGTTGGGCGCCGGCGAATACGAAATTGAGATCGTAAGTCCTGCGGATGGTCTGGAGATTCAGAATGGGCATTACGTTTTGAGGCGGGGTGAGACGTGGCTGGCAAAAATCAAGCACACGACGAAGCTCGAGCCGACTGGGAATGCCGCCGCCTGGCTGATGAACCAGCCCGATTCGTCCATTGCCGCAGAGAGTCCTCGGTACGACGGAAAGACGTTGGAGCAGTGGCTCAAGCTGCTTCGAGAAGAGCGCAGCCCCCAGCAGATTGTTGCCGCTTGTGCCGCACTCGAAAAGCTGGCAACAGGTGAACGAACCAAGGAGTCGGTTGCCGCCCTTCTAGTCGCCATTCGGTTTCACCCTGGCGATGAGCAAAGCCCATTGTGGATCGTCGTTAGAGAAGCCATGCAAAGTCGCGATCAGACGGCCGTCGCTGACGCCGTTTCGGCCGAACTCGGACATTCCCTAGAAGCAAACGTCGCATTTATCTTAGGGTATCTACAGAACTCCGGAGGGATTATGCGCGGGCATGTTCATGCACCTTTAGTGGACCATATTGAACAGTTAACGGCCGGCAAAGACTCGCAAATTCGCATACAAGCTGTAAGTGCCTATATCGCGATTGTCGGTGAGGAGGCTGGTGAACGAAAGCTTGTCGCCGCTCTGGCCGATAATGATGAAACAGTTCAAATGCATGCCGCAGGCATGTTGACGCAACGAAAGTCCAAATCGCCCGAGTTGGTAGAAATGTTACGTCGGAATTTGAGGCAGGGTGCACTTGAGCGCCGAGCGGAAGCCGCCTGGCATTTAGGAACATTGGGACCCATCGCCCAACTCGCCGTTCCGGATTTGCTTAAAATCGTGGAGGATTTAGACGCGGCGCTAACTCAAGCAACTGCGTTCTCGCCCCCGCGAGGGTCAACACCGGGCCTAGTCAGCATCAAAGATACCGCAGTCCATGCTTTGGCAGAGATCGGGGATAAGTCAGTTATCCCCGCGCTAAGGGCGGAGTTGGTACGGCGCGCTCACCAATCCCGTTCAAATCCAGCAAGAATCGACGCGTGGGTTGCCAACGCGATTGAAAAGCTTTTTGGAATGCGTCCGGAACTCGTGTCTCCGGGTAATAACCAATATGAAATCGTTTGGCGGATCAAAGGCCTGGATTTGCCGAGCGCGGTGATGGCTGTCGATTCCGCGCCAAATTCGTCAGAAGTTGAAAAGTCAATCGACATTGTGGAGCGCCTGTTTCCGGTGTCCTCCAATCGCGAACGAGAGCAGGTCGGCGAGGTGCTCCAGCGACTTGCCGGTAGTCAACTTGGCCCCAAGAACATTGCCACGTTCACAAAACTGGCTTCCTTGTTCACGTCGTATTATGAACCAGTCAAAGTAGTCGAAATCATAGTCTTTGGTATCCGTGTTGCCCTTGACTATGTGGAGATGGATAGGTCGCGACAACTCACGATTGAGGCGTACAAAACTGTCGCCTTGGAAATCTACCGCGCACATCCAGATTCGCGACAGGCGATAGTAAGCATGTTGGAGTCGCGCCTGAAGCTGGACATTGACCGCGGCTACGCGGGGCTTAGCGCAGCACTGATCCTGATGGAGTTGTTG
>JANNPR010001164.1:0-5423 GCA_031400345.1 Planctomycetota bacterium
GCCAGCTAAATCGGGCAGCGACCCTCCTAGGAATTTCGGCGGAAGCGGCTTGCCGTAAACAATGTGGTTCACTTCGCCTCCCCCAGCGTTAAAGATTATTAGCTCGCGATAGTCTTCTCCTTGTTTGCGACCGACTTGCGAGAAGAAGGAAGCGAACGAGTAATAATCGTCCATCGTCCAGCGATCAAAAGGGTGGTTGTGGCACTGAGCACATTGAGTACGAATGCCCATGAACTGCTGAGCCACATTCTCGGCTACCTTTAACGTGTCGCGTTCGACTTGAAAGTAATTCGTGGGTGGGTTACCGAACGTACCGCCCGAGGCGGCTAGTAATTCGGCGATCATCTCGTTGATCGGAACATTGTTAGCAAACTTGTCGATCAACCAATTTGCATAGAGATAGGCGGATTTTGTACTGACTTGATTGGTCGTCTTGATCATTAAGATTTCGGCGAACTTCATCGCCCAGATTTCCGAAAACTCCTTGCGTTCGAGCAGTCGATCGATCAGCTTGGCGCGCTTTTGCGGATCTTGATCGGACAGGAACGCCTGATATTCTTCCTCCGTGGGCAACAGCCCAGTGATATCGGCCGTTACACGACGCAGAAATGGTTCGTCGGCGCAAATCTGGCTGGGGCTAATTCGGATTTTGTTCAGCTTCGACAGCACCAGCTCGTCAATGTAGTTTCCGGACGCCGGTGTCGGCGAGAATTGCAGATCCTTGGGAAGCACAAGAACCTGGCTCCCCACGGTGCGGGTTTCAAAGCGGCCCATGATGAAGGCCTCGCCCCGCGAGGCAGCCGTCACCAAACCCCCAGGATTGATCGGCGCTGAGTTGTCGTTACTGGTCATGAACGTCGCCAAATTGGTGACATCCCGATCGTGTCCATCGGTGTAAATCGCACGAGCGATAAATTGTTGAGTCGCATCGGCACCCTCGATTACTGCCGAGGGTGGATACACTTCCAAGCGAGCTACTCGAGGGGGTTCACCGGGATCCTGCGGCGATCCTGCCTGTAACCATCGCATCAGAGTTTGTGCGTATGCACTCTCGATCGCGAAGCGCTTGCCGCCCGTATGCGGAATCGACCCTGTCGACTTCTCGATTAACATACTCTCCTGCGGGACGGCCAAGTTGATTCGTCGAGCTCCAATCTCACGGGTAAGGCGGTAGTAATCCCCCGGCGGATCAAAACCAAACAAAGATAAACGAAACCCGTCCTTGCCACGTGCAGCACCGTGACAACTTCCCGTATTGCAGCCAGCCCTCGCAAAGATAGGCATGACATCCAGATGAAAACTGATTGGACGTTCCGCCGCGGCATCTTTCACGACTACGGGCACACTAGCCTTCAATCCCTGGAACTCAACCTCGATGGCGGTGCTCCCGTCGGCTACGGGATACAGGGCGTTGCTATCTAGCCGCGCAAATGCTGGGTTAGATATTTTGGCCGTCGCCTGCTTAGAAACATCCAGAGTGACGCCGTCACTACGCGTGGCCACGACGATGTACGTTTGATGATCCAGCTTGGTGTTTAGATTGACATCCGGTGGGTAGATATTGATGCTGGTAAACTGGACTTGGGCAAACGAGGCTTGGCCAATCAGCCAGCATATACTCAAACACATAGCTGAAAGCAACTTAGGCATTCTCACGCGTAACTCCTTCATCTACCACTTATTGAATCCGCATTTCGGCGGATGGTGGGTTGGTTCGCTTACTTTTTGCCTTGCTCTTTTTCGAGCCGCAATTGTTCGAGGCGGGTCAACCGTTTTGGTTCTGCTGGCTTGGCTGCGACCGGCTGCGGCGTGGGCATCGGCGTCGGTACCGCCGCAGGCTGTGCTTTTACAATTGGAGCATCGACGCGTAGTTCGCCTGTGCCGACTGTGGCAACGATGGGTTCACCTTCGTGTTGTATCGTGGTCCGACAAACGAGCTGCGCGTACTTACCCGGCTTGGCAACCGGATTGACCTTGATCTTAAAGACTAATTCGGGAGTGTCTTTTGTGAACGTTATGGGTGTGGTGGAAGTTTCGGGAGGCAGGCCCAGTAGCTCTCCCTTCGCCTCGCCAGCGAAATCGACCTTCTTCTCCACTTTCACCACCATCTCCGTCTCTTGGCCCTGCTCGGCGGCTGCCTTCTGAAATGTGATCGTGTGGTGCATTTCAGCGATCACCAAATCGGCGAGTTGCGACGAACATTCCACTGTCCCTCCGGCGTGGGCCGCGCGACCAATCGTTGCAATTTTGAAACTCTTGATCTCCGCGCCGTCGTTGGCTGTCATGGGGATTACGGCTTCGGTTTGTCCCTCTGGAATGACAATCGATCCGGATGAGCCAACTCCCGGCGGGTTGTACAGCAGAAAAATCGAGATCGGCGCTTTGAAATCGGGAGCTCGGGTCGCCACGACTTTCAGATCCATCGATCCATTCCGCACCAGTGGTGCCTTCGGTTGCACAATATCAATTTTGAATGGGATTTCATTGGTAACCGCCACGGCGGCTCGTTCGGCGTTATGTCCCCAAACATCGATATTGTTTTGTCCCCGCACTAGCATGGTGCGTTGGTTGAGCCGACCTTCGATCTTAATATTCGCATCCACAGGACGCCCAACAACGTCAATCAGATTGCCGTCAATCGCCGCATCTGCGGCAGCATTGAATAGAAGGATCGTGTCGCTCCGGTTGGCTGGCATGGCAACTGCCTGGAACGACAAACCTGGGGTTAGATCTCTGCATTCAACGTTCAAGTCGCCACCCCAGTTAGCCCTTGCCGCGCCGACAAGTAACGCCATCCGATTGTTCTTGGGAACAGCCAGCGTCGTGGGAATGTACTGCGAGCGTTCAGGTAGCGACATGCTCAGGGCAGCCACGACGGGAACAACTTCAATCCGATAGACGTAATTGGGACCACCTTTGCGAAGATGATCGTGAATTACCAGGTGGTAGTCGCCGTCGGCGGGTGCTGCAAATCGCACGTAGCTATCGGGTCCGCCTGTATCATCATTTCCCACGATTCCACCCCCCTGAGCGTTCAATACGGTCATGACCGAATCGAGCGGAGAACGTAAAACGTTGCGTGAGTACAGCCGCACATCGAATTGCTGGCCGGCTTTGGCGGAAAATTTGTAATGGTCCACATCGCCAATTTTTTCGATGATCCCGTTAAAAGCACATGGCAGGGGACCCGTAGGCGTGCCTTGTGCCAGTGCGTCGTTTGGCTCCGCTTCTAAATAATTGGTCAGATCGGAGACTCGTACCACGTTGGGCGACGGCGACACTCCGCGTTCGTCTTGTGCATACAGCCCGTGATTCTGATCAGGCGTCGTTGGCAGTGTTACTTGCGCTTGGACGTCACCCGCCGGGTCGCCGATCCACCGGAGTGTTATCGTTTCACCCGGTTTTCCGCCGGCTGGAAAGACAGCCGTGGGACGCGGAAAAGTACCGACATGCAACCGATAAATGCAGTTACCGTCACCGCCAAACGATGTTTCCCGAACTTGAACAATATACTTACCGTCCTCGGGCGCGACGACCGAACAAGTGCAGTCTTGGCTCAATAGCGGTTCGTCATCGCTTCTGGCAATCTCGAAACGCGCCGCATTCAAGATGGCTAAATAGGGATCGAAGAAAGTTCGTCCGAGCCGAAGCCCTTCAAGTTCCGCCGTGATCCGCTCCCCCTTCTTGGCTTCGATGACAAAATAGTCCACGTCCTCCGACTGCACGATACCGCTTACCGTCGTGTTTAAGGCAACCACCTGTGGCACTGCAAAGTCATTATTCGGTTCCACTTCGGCAACTTCTGGCAAATTACCAACAGTGAACGTCATCAAGTTGCTGACACCTGACGCGGTCCTTACCCGAACGGCATGAATACCTAAACGACAGTCCGCAGCGACGTTGACCTTCGCTTTCAAAGCACCGTCGCCCTCGGGTGCAATGCTGGTGACCGTGAGCCCGGGCAAGTACAACAATAGTTCCTGAGCATCCCCAAGCCGCGCTCCCCCGACCGTGACCTCGATTTCTTTGCCCCGCTGCAAACCGGTCGGTTGAATGGATCCTATCGCGGGTTCGACAGCGGACGTTCGATCGTGAAACACGACCATCGCGATCATGAAGCTGGCCCCGACGGCTAACTTCTTGAAACACAACAGGTAATGCGCAAATGGCAGAAAAGCTTCAAAACGCGTCATTGGATCACTCACCACAAGGAGGGTAGAAACGGGTGAGACCGAGGCATGTCATTTCGAATTTCATAGTCACCCGATACGTAAGCGAGTAGCTTGGGCTGGCTCTCGCTTACGCTTCGGTGTATCGAACGTTTATGCAATCAGGTCTGTTAACAACTTGCCGCCATCGATAATTTCGATGGGTCGGTTGCCCGGTGACATTAGCTCTTTGTCAGCGACGATTCCCAACTGACGGTAGATCGTCGTGGCCAAATCGCCGGGCTCAACGGGATTCTCTTCAGGCTCTGATGCCGTCGCGTTCGATGAACCGTGAATGACACCGCCTTTGATACCGCCTCCTGCGAGCATAACACTAAAAACCTTGGGCCAATGGTCCCGACCTGCGGTGCCGTTGATTTTAGGAGTCCGTCCAAATTCGCTAGACACCATTATCAGAGTCGTCTTCAACAAACCATTTCGTTCCAAGTCATTGATTAGTGCCGCAAGGCCTTGATCCAGTGCAGGCATCTGGCCTCGCATTCCAGCTGTGATGCTAGTATGCATGTCCCAACCGCCATAGGTAAGCGATACAAACCGCACACCCGCTGCAACTAAGCGGCGAGCCATCAACATCCGTTGTCCCGCTGTGTTGCGACCGTATTCGTCTCGAATATTGGCGGGCTCGGCATCAATGTTGAATGCCTCACGCGCCGGTTGCGAGCTGATCAGGTTATAGGCCCGATCATAAAAGGTGTTCATGGCGCCTACATTGTCCGCCTTTTCCTTCTTGGCAAAATAGTCGTTCACCGCGTCCAATGCGGTACGGCGTCGCGCAAATCGCTGTTCGTTCACGCCATTTGTCATGTTCAAATCCAACACGCGGAATCCGCCTGCGGCAGGATCCGATCCCAAACTGAACGGCGCGAATGACGAGCTGAGGTAACCGCTGCTCGCAAACTCGTTCGGAACACCTGGGATACAAACATAGGGGGGTAAATTATTGCGAGGCCCGTATTCGTGGCTAACCACACTACCCATACTCGGAAAAATTAATGCCGGACTGGGCCGATAGCCAGTAAACATGTTGTGAGTGCCCCGTTCGTGAGCCGCTTCGCCGTGAGTCATAGAACGAATCACTGCGATCTTATCGGCGAGAGCAGCAAGCTTTGGCAGCGTCTCACTAAACACTTCACCGGTCTTGGTCTTGATCGACCCCATCTCACCGCGATATTCGATAGGCGAAAATGGTTTCGG
>JANNPR010001169.1:0-2507 GCA_031400345.1 Planctomycetota bacterium
CCACGACGGCTGTTGCCAGAATGAACGGCATGACGCCACCGACGCAAAACCGATTCAGGCAACCAATCATCAAACACCTCAAAGGCTTAAATTGTGAATTGTCCTGCCAATGTTAGTCGGACCGATGCGACCGACGGTCTCTTGTAGGCTTACGGCCCTAACTGCTTCTTCATCTCGTCGTAGGATTTTTTCAATCGCGAGACGACATCCGCATGTTGGAGGGCAACGTCGTGTTGTTCGCCGGGATCGTGATTTAGATCAAAGAGTGCTCCGGCATTTGTTTCGTCCCCTGTCTGCAGGCCCGGATAATCACTCGGCTGATATTGTTCGTAGGGGGCGAGCAGTGTCACGCCATCGGGACCTCGGGAATCCATCCATCGCTCGCTAGGTTTGGCATCACGGCGGTCCTTTGCGGGGAGCATATGAAGCTTCCATCGATTATCTCGCACAGTTGCCAAACGCGGACCTTGAAGCCCAAATACAACATCATGAGGGCTTGCCGCATCGCTCGTAAAGACAGGTAGCAGGTTGCGACCATCAATCACCGTGTCCTTCGGTGACTCAACGCCGGCGACGGCAATTGCCGTGGCGAAGACGTCCATCATCACTGTGGATGCGTCACTCGTGCGGCCCGCGGGAATGGTGCCTGGCCAACGAGCGACGAACGGAACCCGATATCCGCCTTCCCAACTGGTGCCCTTCATGCCTCGCAACCCGCCGGTGCTGCCACCATACCAAGGGCCGTTGTCGCTGGTGAAAATAACTAGCGTTCGCTGATCGAGGTCGAGTTCCTTGAGCTTGGCAAGTACTTCGCCGACACTTGCATCGAGGTCGCTCAGCACATCTCCATACAGCCCTGAGCCACTCTGCTTGTAAAACCGTTCAGTTGTCGCCAGCGGTTTGTGAGGCATTGCGTGGGCGAAGTACAGGAAGAAGGGATGAGACTTGTTCCGTTCCATGAAATCCAAAGCGCGTGCCGTATATCGACGTGTCAGCGTGGCCTGTGCGACCGGATACTCGACGACCTGCTGGCCGTCCACGAGCTGCACCGGTCGCATGTCGTTGCTGTAGAGTATGCCGAGGTATTCATCGAAACCACGGCCCGTGGGAAGTTGTTCGGGTCGTTTATGTCCGAGATGCCATTTGCCCACCATACCGGTCGAATATCCGGCCTGTTTGAGCATTAGTGGCAGGGTAACTTCGCTGGGAGGCAATGCGATTCCATCGGCAACTGCGCCGCCGTCCGGTGCAGGATTGGCAGTCATGCCGCATCGAAGCGGATAGCGGCCAGTCAGGAGCGACGCGCGAGTCGGTGCGCAGAACGGTGCCGGGGTATTGAAGTGGGTGAGTCGTACCCCTTCGGCAGCCAGGCGGTCCAGATTCGGCGTCTTGAACTGAGGATGACCGTAGCAGCCGAGGTCTCCGTAACCCAGATCATCGGCCAGGATGACCACGATGTTGGTAGGCGAAGTTGCTTCGGCAAGAGTCTCCGCAGTGGTAAAACAGCCAAGCACCGTCACTAGCAGCATATAAGATATTCGGCTTGTCATGTTCTACCTTAGTAGTACCTTAGTAGGATGGGCACTCCCGCCCGTCGCCTGCCTTTTGACGGGCAGGAGTGCCCATCGTCTGCTGTTGACGGGCAGGAGTGCCCATCTTACAAACTCGCTACCGGAACGGGGACCATCGACACGATCAATTTTCCTGACGGCAATTCATAGACTTGCACGAGACCACTCTTCGTGCCCACAGCGATACGCGTTCCGTCACCGTTTAACGCCACACTGTAGGCCGGTGAGGCAATGTTGCTAATTAACGCTGCCCGCTGGCGGTCGGCGATCTTGTACGCGCGGACTTCGTTGAAGGCGCCTACCACACCGATTAGCTTGCGGTCTCCACTGATGGCGACGTCCAAAACCTCGCCGGGCTGTGCTTCGAAGTTCTTCACGAATTGTTCACGATTCAGGATGGGTTTCGCATCATTCCCAGCGCCGGTGACACCGACTCCACTGAGCGCCGTCTTGAGTTCATAGCCGATCAGTGTACGTGCTCGACCAGCCGAAATGGCGAACTGATCGTCCGTCACCACACCGTTAATCAATTCGGTCGACCCGTCCACGGCGCGCAACAGTTTGCCCGTCTCTACCGAACTGATCTTGGTGGCTTTGTCGCGACCTCCGCTCACGACCATCTTGCCGTCGGGCGTGTAGGCGACGTCCAAAACCCAATCGCTGTGTAAATCGAAACTGCGTACTTCTGTGTGGGGATCGACGGAAATGATGTGCACAGCTCCATCCGCTCCGCCTAGCGCAATGGCCTTTCCATCCGGTGCAAACGCGCCGCGAAACAAAGTGTCCTGACCAACTCGCCGCAGCGACACGAGTTTTCCATCCACTGGGGTAAAGAAACGTACTTCGCCAAAACGGGCCGGTGAGCCACCGGCCGCAGCCAACAACGTGCCATCCGGGCTGAATTCGACATGCGAAACCAGATCGCTCTCGGTGGCC
>JANNPR010001216.1:0-2490 GCA_031400345.1 Planctomycetota bacterium
ACGCAGCCGACGTTGCATCGAGGTCGGCTCTTCATTCGCAATCACAGCCGGGCGGTGTGCGTCTATCTAGGTCGGCCAGAACTGCTGGAGGCAAAAACGAGGGCAGTTTCAATCGCCGCGTCCCATATCCCACAATCAAAATATGTCGATTGGGTAGCGGTGATTCTAGGAGTCGAACCCGAGTACGCATTCGATTGTTACCTGTCTCCTGTCGTCGCGCTCATCTCGTTCCGAGCAGTGGCACGCTCTCTCCCTCTCTCGCGACAGGCGCGAAGGGGCCGAACCGATCTATGGCTACGGGTCAAGCGACACCAGCTTCCGAACGTAGACGTCTCGCACGACCCCCTCGCCCCCGTAACTCCGCTTAAAAGCGTCGAGTCCGTCATTCATCTGCAATCCGCTCGATCCCGGTATCGACGAAATACCAAAGTTCAGGAAGCGAAGGCCGCGTCGCGTGCACTCAAGTATGGCCTCATGCAACACGAGATTTATGCACCGGAATTCATTAAAGGCATAGTCCTGGGCGATATACATCGTGTGTGCCGCTACGTCGTTCATAAAAAAAATCACCGCACCAGCGGTCAGGCGGCCGCCTAGATACGACGCGATAAGTTGAACTTTGTCGGGGAACAATTGTCGCAATCGATGGATTTCTTCAAGCGAATGCGTGGGCACGACGGCATGAGAATCGTGAAGGTTTCGGCATAGCACCTCCCAGTACCTTTCGTAATCGTCCGAAAACCTGACGGTAACCCCGCTCCGTCGTGCCTTGAGCACTTCTCTGCGGGTGTTACCTCGATAGCTCTTCAGCAATCCCTCTTCATTGCGTTCGACACAACGGACTGCACATGAAAGTTCGCGAGCTTCTATCTCGAAGCCGTTTTGGAACCAAGCGGCCTCCAATTGCTGGGAAGGGCGGCTGCGAAATACCATCTCCGGGACTCGCATCCGGACCAGCAAGAAACCCTGAGCTCGCGCATAATCCAGAAGAGAAGCCACCGCTCGAGAATGTTTCCCCACAGTAATCTCAGGGGCGACGACAAACCCCCCGTAACTCGTCCCAGGATGCGACTGCAACACACGCCGTTCTCCATCCGACACCTCGGCGGCGAGGAAAACGGTTTCCCACGAACCACCTTCCGATACGATCAGCGAGTGATCGCGAAAACGATCGGGCGGATGATACGAGAGGAACCGCCGAGTGTGTACGAAAGTGCCGTTCACCGAGCGTTGAACGAACTCGTCCCAGTGGTCGCGATCCAACTCGGTATAAAGTCTGACGTCCAGGTGCTTGTTCCGACCCAATCAAAAGGTGCTGAAGAAGTTGTGAATTGCACCGATGATCCGTTGTTGCTCGTCGGCGCGTAACTCAGGACAAAGCGGCAGTGAGATGATCCTGCGCGCCAAGCGTTCGCTGACTGGAAAGCTGCCTCGACGATACCCCAAGTATTCAAACGCCGGTTGCAGATGAAGTGGCTTGGGATAATGTACTCCGGTGGTGATCCCTTGTTTTGCGAGATGGTCGCGTAAGCGGTCTCGCGATTCGGTCTCAGCAACAAAGAGATGATAGACGTGCGTCGAAGCCGGCGCCGGGCGCTGTAATCGCAGGTCACCCGCTCCCTGCAGACCACTACGATATCCCGCAGCGAGCGTTTTCCGAGCTTGATTCCATGCGGATAGATGCGGCAGTTTCACGTTGAGAACGGCCGCCTGCACGGTATCGAGGCGTGCGTTAAGTCCCGGCATAACGTGATCGTATTTGGCTTTCTGTCCGTAATCGCGAAGACATCGCATTTTGCTAGCGAGTTCGCGATCATTGGTGGCAATGGCGCCTGCATCACCGCACGCGCCCAGATTCTTGGCCGGATAAAAGCTAAAACATCCGGCCTTTGCCCAGGTTCCAGCCGCTCGACCCGCGATTTGGGCTCCATGTGCCTGAGCAGCATCCTCGACTACTACAAAGCCATGATCTTCGGCAAGCTCAAGCAAAGCCGGCATGTCGACGCAATGGCCCGTGAGGTGGACCGGAATGACCGCTCGAGTCCGCGACGTCACGGCACTTGCAATTCGATCGAGATCAAGCAGATGCGTATCTTCTCGACAGTCGACAAAAATGGGCCGTGCTCCGATGCTAGTGACGGCACAGGCCGTCGCGATGAACGTATTGACCGGCACGATGACTTCATCACCGGGGATGATGCCCAGGGCTAACAACGTTAACCGCAACGCATCAAGTCCATTCGAAACCCCAACAACGCATTCGCACCCAAGAAACGCTGCAAATGCTTCCTCGAACTGCACTACAGCATGACCGGTTATAAAGTCACATTGAACCACCACATCCAGCATGGCCCCTGACAACTCTTTAAACAGGGTGGCGTGTTGCCGGCGCAAGTTGACCAGCGGAATATTGGGCAGGCCTTCATCCAAGTCTCAACCCTTTCATGTACGAAATCTAAAACGTGGTAGTAGGCACACTCCGAGGCTGTG